>NZ_JAXBVE010000058.1:0-24488 GCF_035181445.1 Photorhabdus africana | reverse complement strand
CACACCACTACCCAATGTCCCCCTACCGGGCAATCCGTTGTATTAGCCCACCGCTCCAACGTTCCACGCAAAGTGGTTCCTGTTTCCGCACGCCAGATGTTGCCTATCGGTACCGTTGCCACTGGTGTACTGCCGCTCAGCAGGGATTTAATGGGCTGAGTAGGTGATACTGAAGAAATGGTTGTGGATTTCCCTCCTGTCACAGAAGATTGAAGGGTATCTGTTTTCGGTCTTTCAGCTATCGGAGGCTTCACCGGTAACGGCGTGGCTAATGTGCTATTGGACAATGTAGATGCCGATAACGCCGGTGAAGAAGCTATTTGCAACGGTACCCGCATTTTGGGCGGTGTTATCCGGCCAACCGTTGTCTCGGAAAACTGACGAGATTCATCACGTAAAACAAAACACACTTCACGATTCACCTCATCTACCCGGATACGCCATGCTGGCCCGACAACAATCTGTAACGCTTCACTGAGCCGTATCGGCCCCATTTTGCGTTGAATAGCCGGTAATGGCCTGCCTATCAATTTAACGAAATGGGTTGCGGCGGTATCACACAGCGAATAACCGGTTCCAAATAGCAGATAGCGCAATCCATCACCAATGCGTTGCACCAATGGTACTGGCATGGTGATATTGATGATTTGATTGAGGGGTTCACGCTGCGCAGCCTGGCTGCCTACACTCACCAAGGTATAGCGATCATGGCGTGTAACTTCTGGTGTTAAAGAATATATGTCGGATACGGCGGGACGTGCCTGATGAGAACGGTGAAAACTTACACCGGACGCGGTAGCCTCCTGAGTTTGTCCGGCACACCCAGCCAATACCATGACGGACAGCCAGCTGAGTGAGAAAAAAACAGGGTTTTTCATGCGCATTCCCATGCAGGTGATCTTAAATGCGGCTTACTGTGCGGGGATCCTGGACTACGCTCAATACAGAACTCTTTTTGCAAAATCAAAAAAAACGCACCAATCGAAATTAGTGCTTCAGATGAGTCAATTTGTCAGAGTGAAAAGTTAATGCCAGAACGGATCTGCCCGCCAGTTATGAGCAAACCCAGAGCTAGCAGGTAAGGTTGAATCGCCGGGTATCGTTGTATCAGATCATCAATCATGTCAAAAAAGTCCAGGCTGGTCATACCGAGCGTTTTGATCATCTGATTCATATCTTTTGGTACAGACAGGTTGACGTTCTAAAGGCGGCTATGGTGGGTACACTTGTTGCGAACATCATGCAACACGGTGACCCAGTTAGACAAAGTTGAAAATTTTCGCGCACCAAATTCAGCCGCTAATTTTTGCAGCGTACTACTGGCCGGATTGAGGAACAGATGTAGGTAAATTTTGAAGTGGTGATAACTTATCTGACTAAGAATTCGTTTTGCATCGGCAGTATTCTGAAGCTAAAGATGCTTAATCTGTAAATCGGCAACAAGCTCCCCCGTGAGCGATACGGCTTTGGATAGAGGGTATAAGGCATGATTAGCCGTCATTCCTGAAGAAGAAAAAGAGGCAAAAAAGCCCACTAACATCCCCCTAGGGAACATTGCGAGCGTTGGTAAAGTTGATACTACGCCTGACGTAGATTTTGTCAACGCATTTTGACACTTTTGTCAGATTCGCATAGGGTTATTCTCGGTATCTGTAAGTAACTGGGCTTTTGAAGTATCCTAGAAATTAAACCACAACACAGTGCGGTGGAGACAAAAACAGCCAATCCCTCGATATTGAATTGGCAAAAGCCATTGCCGCGCCATGAAGAAGTAACCAATGAAAAACCAAAAAGTAAAGTTCAGCCGCTACGATACCGCTGATTACCTCCAAACAGAGAAAGATATTACGGCGTACCTAGAGGCCGTGATGGAAGATGGTGATCCTTCCCTTATTGTGGCTGCTTTGGGTGACATAGCACGAGCCCGTAACATCAGCCAACTAGCGAGAGATGTTGGAATGAGCTGAGAAAGGCCCTTTCTGGCGAGGGAAACCCTACATTCACGACAATCACAAAGGTTGCTAACGCCTTGGGGCTACATTTTATTATGCAACCCATTAGAACACCGACAACGCACACTCAATAGGATCAAACTTTATTTTTCTCCAACATATTGGGCTAATTTTTGATGGAAGTGGATAGGTGAAAAAGACAGAACATAAAATGTATTAGTCGCGACTAATACTCATTAAGTTATATTTGATAGGATATAATTTCATGTTCCTCAAACCAATTTTGACTCATAATATTCGTTTTCACTTTATTAGGCTCGTTTGTGTAAGCAACTATCGCTAAACTTTTTTCCGCTCGACTACAAGTCACATAAAACAGTCGTCTAGTGCGATCAATACTAGTTTCTTTGCCTTCCTTCTGGTTACGTATGTCTATTTCGGTTGGAGGTTTAGCTCCAAATAATTTGTCATAACTGAACAAAAAGCCACGAGCTTCTTCATCATCCAGAATGACTATTACCCTTGGAAATTCGAGCCCTTTAATGCCTTGATGAGTACCGAACCTAGATTCATCAGATATGTACGCAACGTATTCCTTAAACTCACTAAAGCGAGACATCAACGCGGCATCCCAAGCGTCAACAATGGGATCTCGATCATTATCATCTTCTGCTTTTTCATAGTTCCTATCCTGCCTCTCAGCAATCAATGTGAGAACATCGGGGACATTGAACAAACGAGTGCGCTGAACTTCTTTAAGGATGTTGATTAGAGAGGGATCTGCGTCATCACGCCATAGAACATAAAGAGCATCGACAGCATCCTTAGCTTTTGCTAACTCCGCCTTAGGCTCAGCACTTTGTTCAATACATTCTTTAGAAATAAGTGGCGAATACTTATTAACGATTCTAGAAACAGCGAAGTGGTTACCTACGTCCAAGCTCTTGATAAGTGGAAGTACTCTCTCTGAAAAAAAAGTAATGCCAGCATGGGTTCCATCAAGCAAACCGGTTTTAAGCTTATCGACTTCATAGAGAGAATTGAAAAAGCTTGCAAAGCCCCCTCGTTGTGCTGCCATGTGATGTTCTAAGGTTAGTGTTTTATTGTGTTTTTTCTCGGCTATCCACAAGTCATCAGCGGTAATCTCTGCCATTTTTTGACAAACAAAGCGCTCATAAGCCTCTTTGTCTATCCCATCAGATGTATCCGCAATAAATAGTCTGACGAAGCCTTCCTCTGACTTAGCGGATTGCTGTAAGTTTTGATCGACCTCGGCTCGAATTTTATTGATGAGTTTCACAACTCGACGAGGACATCTATGGTTATATTCCTTTTTTGGAGTAAGCCAACCATCCGGCAATGGAGCTAGACCTAGGTCTTCTTTTCCATCGTTATAAATCCGCTGCATGATGTCGCCGAACAGACCTAACGAAAACTTGTCCTGATGTAAGCTCTGAACTACAAACAAAGCATCAATTAGCTCTTTTTTCGTGTCCTGACTTTCATCTACAAGCAAAACCGGAAATTTGCGTGTAAGAATTAGCTGCAACAATGGACGGCTGGCCAACAATTCAGCGGTTATGCCGATCACTTCGGCATGGTTAAGCGAATCCTTGCCCGAATTTTCACCATTAGGATTGTAGGTAAACTTCCTAATGCTGCTTAGTGATTCCAGCCGCTTTAGTTTGGCCACAATCTGCTTTGGTCTATCTTCGGCCGCTTTTGTGCCTGCTCTACCTTTACGCTGTGCTTCCTCAAGTTCGACAATGTCTGATTGAAGTCTGACTCTAAGCGACTCTCTAATATCATGCTGATGTGGCTTGATTAGCTCCCAAGCAAAACTATGAATGGTCGAGACGCTAAAGGCAGAATCGAACTCCAAGCGGCGTTTAATTTCATCACAAGCGGCGTTGGTATAAGTAATGATTGCTACTTGTTGTGCTTTTACTCGCAAGCGATGGATATTATGTTCACGAAATCGCTTAAGTACTTCGACTAAAGAGCGAGTTTTGCCCGAACCAGCCCCGGCAAACAAAAAGAAGCTTTTTGGATTATCTAGATCTAGACAGCCATAGATCTCATCGTCAACTGCCTTAGTATCAATCACCTCTGTCATTCCTTCGCCTCCGACTTTGCCACAAACGGAGAGCTATTGATCAATTCTTTTTCCAGCCAATTGAGCCCCTCAGCAATATAGTGCGGAGCTTTAAAAGTGCTTGGTTCAACCGAATACAATAGATCCAGTGCCATTTCAGCTTTCTTGGCGTTCTTATCTAGTGCACAAAACATGAAGTGACAGGCTGTATCAAGCATTGGTCGATTAACGGCTTCAACCATTTTTTTGATAAGACCGGTTTTATCAGTCATCTCTCTAAATACTGACAAGTTAGCTAAAACCAGTGCATCCTCAAAGGTATAAGGGATCGCTGATTCCGGCTCTGGTTGATCCGGTACATCTTTCTCATCTTTAAAGTGAATCGATACAGTACAAGGGTAAACAACTCTAACCTTTCCGTTGCTCGCTGTCTTCTGTTCAAACTCAGTCCTCAATACCTCGTCTAATAATGTTTTTCCTGGTGCCCAAGTTTTTAATGTATCGTTCCCCGTTTTGAGGCCCTGACCCATTACCGGATAAGCTTTACTTGTTGACTCAGCCTGAATTGAATCGAGGTCGGTAATTACCAGCGTAGGTATCCCTAAGGCTTCGATAAGTGGACGCAATCTGTGCGCATGACTACCACCAATTTCCAGAATAGAAATATAACTTCTATCTAAATCTGGATAATGGTTTCGAATAAAGTGAGGCACCAGCATCCGCTCTGCGGGACCTTCAACCAAAATAGCAGCATCAGCAAAAAATAGATCGCAATGTGTGGTTTTTAAATAACGCGTTGCAAATTGTGCTGTTGCAATTCTCTCTTGCTCTTGTGTTTCTTGTACTATTTCACCTTTAGTCTTTTTTCTATCTGTGCCAAAAGTGGTAGACATATTAACGATACATGCATTTGGCACTTCAAGTTCATTAACCAATGGTTTCCTACGGAAATAACGCAGTCCGGTAAAATCTGTTTCGTGTGCTATATGGCTAGAATGCGTACTAACGATCATCTGAGTAACAAACTGCTGTTTTTCTTCCAGATCAGGATGATTACGCAGCACACTGAAAGCTTTCTTGATAAAGACTTGTTGCACCTGCGCATGTAAATGAGCTTCAGGCTCTTCAATTAGCATTAAGTGCAGAGGCTCTATAGGCCTATTATTGCTTTCTTCTCTTTTGCTAACCTTGCCAACACGCATCCATTCATCACGAAAGCGAATCAGATTAAAAATCATCGAAATCAGATTTTGATAACCTAATCCGTTGTATTTTTCGGGCAGGCAAAAAGCATCACCTGAAGGGTCTTCACTGCGAATGACTTTAAACTGTACTGCCGAGTCATGATTCAGTCCTTCTAACGGATTCACTTTGCTTGACAGTAAAATTTGTGGGTCGCTAAACCCAGGATAATTAAGCCCTTCCAACTCACCAATAGCGGCACTGAAACTGGTCTTCAATTTTTGATCAAATACTGTTCGGGCATTTTCCATTGCTTCAAGCGCATCCAGATCGCTCACATCAGGAAGCTCGTTAGGGTCAAGGTGCTTATCAAAGTAATTCCTTAACTGAGTAGACAAGCGCCGATCAGTATTTGCCACGCCTTCACCGGCATTTGGGTCTGAAAAACCACGCTGCGCGTTAATAATGTCAATCTTAAATAGGCCATCAAACGGGTCACCATCAATTGCCTCCATGAATTCTGTAAAAGTCTGAGGTTGTTCGCTGTCGGCTAAAGCTGGATCTAGCACATAAGCGCTAATTGCGAAAAATTCCTGAAGCTTTCTATCCAGAAAATCGCGCATTGAAATTGGCCATAATACCAGTGGTGATCCAGTTGTTTCACCTTCTTCTATCTTGCGAGCAGATATAGTTTCCCTAGCTGCAGAGTAAGCGTTGATATAAGCTTTGTATAGTAATTCAAGGTTTTTCGGTTCTAAAATTAGCCTGACACCCAGCAAGCCGCCATCCCAATCCAAAGTGGGCAAAATGTGGCTAACGTAGTGTATTTGTGACTCATCCACCTCTAACCACACATCAATCGAAGGGAATTGTGTACGCCATGTATCCAGAGTCAGATCCGGAACTGGGGCTTGTTTTTCACTTTCACTAATCCAGCCAGTGCCAACCGAATTGATGGTTGCCCAATTGGATAAAGTAATATCGGTGGTTGAAAGCTCTTTGCGCTTTGCCTTTTTCAAAAACATGATCAGCGCGTCCATAGCGGACGTTTTACCACTGTTATTAGCGCCGACGAAAACTGTACTTTTCCCAGCAAGCTCTACACGACAGGATTGTAGTTTTCGAAAATTTTGTATGTCGATACGGGCTATTTTCAACTCTAACCCTCCTTGCTAATTTTTATTTTTGATTTCAATTTATCATTACTAAAATTACTTTATTTATTGCCCTAAGTCATCCTAACGTAAGGCTTATTTGAAATGTCTTAAAGTCTTAGAATCAATAGCTTGAACCCGTGGTGCATACCATCCGGTAAGTCCACAAAAAGTCGAAGCTTACCGCCCACCTCTTCGATAAAGCCATTTAAATTCAATAAGATGTTGACAGTTTCATCATCAATTTCCGTATCTTCTTCATACCCTAAACAAGAAGATAGCTCCGCAAGCTGAATTTGAAGTAACTGATGAAATACCTTGCTACTTGCTGACTTTATAAGTTCAGGTAGTTGAGAAGCTATGAGCTGTTCCAAAGTTCGCCCATTTATTTTCCTCCTAGGCATGACTATCACACGAACTTTCACATGTGAAAGTTCTCAACCCACTGACAAACCTCGCTAAAAATCACGAGGTTTATTGCTTTCATGATGAAGGAGCATACCACCCATTTTCCTCATTTATCCGGTTATCCGGTTTTATCGCCCGGCAGGGTGTTATTTTAGCGCCTGCTGCATTGACTCTGCTCGTCCTCCAGAGATAAAAACAACATAGCATTGCAACCAGCAAGGCTATCTTCTTGATATTTTGGGCCGTTGCCGCCAAAAGACACTGTATTTGCACTTTCAGCAACCCCCGAAAGCGGGCATAACGGTGCCCATGATGCTGCTTCGCATCCGCAAAACTGCGTTCTATCGTCTCCTTTCGCCGTTTGTAGGTTTTTTTACCCCACTCCGTTAGCCGGTTTTCCCGGGCCTGCTCCTTACTGTCCTCCCAGACATGACGGGTGAGCGTTTTGCCCCCTTTGGCCTGCGTACAGGACCCGCGTTTCGGGCAAGACTGGCAGATATCCGCCGCCGCTTGATAATGCCGGTATCCCTCCCGGCCGGTCGTTTTATAAATCAACTTTTCGCCCTGGGGACACACATAGCAATCCTGCTGCCTGTCATAGGTAAAATGTTTCTTCTGGAAGACGTTCGGCCCCTTATTCGGGCGGCGGTAACCGATTATCGGCATGACGCCTAACTGTTCCGTTAAGTAACAAACCGGGGCAGTGAAGTACCCCGCATCCAGTCCAACAGCAAGGGGGCTGAGACAAAAGCGGCTAAGCTGGCGCTTCAACCGTTCAATGAAGGGCTGGCTGTCGTGGACATTGCCTGGTGTCGCGTAAGTATCGGTGATAATCCCGACTTGCCCATCCACCGTACGGTGGTCAAGGTAAAAGAATCCCCGGGGTTTGTTGGTCCGGTGCATAAATCCGCTGTCCGGATCAGGGGTACTGACCTTCGTCTTTCTCTGCCGTTCCTTAAGGGCTGGCTTCAGACTTTTTTTCCGGCCGCAGCCCGGTCTTCATTGACGGCGTTATTCAGTGCGTCAAAATAGGCGCCAGGGGGCACAGCACGTTGTTCGCTCTTGGATTTATGCGGATTGGCACTGGCTTTCAGGTGAGTGCTGTCAGTATAGAGTATCCGTCCCCCCAGCAGCCCTCTGGCGATGGCCTGCTCAACAATATTATCAAAAATCTGCTGGAAGACCTCGCTGTGATTGAAACGGCAGCGGCGGTTTTGGCTCAGGGTTGAAGCATCAGGCACTTTCTCTGTCAGTCCGAGGCGCAGAAACCAACGGTAAGCCACATTCACCTGAATTTCTTGTACCAGACGGCGTTCACTGGGAATACCAAATAAATAGCCCAGTAACATCATCTTAATCAGCCTGACCGGATCGATGGCAGGCCGGCCATTATTGTGGCAATACAACGGGGCGACTAATTCGCGGATAAATTCGAAATCAATGGCGGCATCGACTTGACGGACCAGATGGTTTTTTGGGACCAGCTCGTCAAGCGAGAGGGTTTCTGGCGGGAAAGTTTGGGGAGGCGGTGTTCTTAACATGGCGGCAAGCTCCGTCTGGTGAACGGAACTTCATTAAAACAAAGTGCCGGATAAAAAACCAGCACTTTGTCAATAATCTGAACCCTTATAAATAAGGGCCTTAATGAATATTTTTTGCATTTATTGTCTGAGGTAAATCCTAAAAAGGGATCAACTCGTCAAAATCGATTGGTGGTTCACTTCCTCGGGTCGGTGCTGACGAAGAGGGTTGCGATTGTCCCCGGCCACTTGACCGGGAAGGCTCACTTTGACTACGCCCCCCTAACATCTGCATCGTACCCTGCTGATTGATCACGACTTCCGTGCTATACCGATCTTGCCCACTCGTCTTGTCAAACCATTTATGGGTACGCAACTGACCTTCAAGATACACCTGGCTGCCTTTTCTCAGATATTCACCAGCAATTTCAGCCAGTTTGCCGAAAATGACCACCCGATGCCATTCGGTACGCTCTTTCTGCTCTCCGGTTTGTTTATCCCGCCAGGTTTCCGATGTTGCCAGTGACAATACCGCCACTGTATCACCCTCTGGCCGATAACGCACTTCTGGTTCTTGTCCCAATCGTCCAATAAGTATCACTTTATTCACGCCGCGTGAAGCCATGTAACTTCCCTTTCAAAATGTAGATGAAAAAAATTCCCCGAAAAAATGCACTCCGGAGAGACTTCAGGGGCAGTCAAAATGAATTCTCTGCATAATGCTTTTGCGAAGACTTATTCTGTACAGGCGGCACGGATTCAGGTTTTTCAGCTTTATAAACCATCTCCTGCCCGATTTTGATCCAGTCAATTTTAATCAACCGCGCTCTTAAACTGACACGCTGTTCACCGGCATGCTCACCCTTGTTCAACGTAAAAATCCCGGTAGACGGCTGACTTAATGTGAAACCCAGTAAGACTTTTTTGTCCTCATCAACCGCTTTCTGACAGCGGCTGATTAAGTCACTGTTTTCCTTACCGGCAACCGTGACATCAAAGCGAACGTAAGACGGATTTTCTGTTGGTCCACTCAATGCATTGATGACCGCGCTGAAAAAACTGCTATTCTGACCATTCACCTTGCGGACATTGCTGAGATACCCCAATCCATTGATATTCAGGTTGAAATATTTATTTTCAGTGGTAGTTGCAGACATGATGTTCTCTCCATGAAATGAAAAAAAGAAACGACGGAGAACACATCACCCACGGCGGGAAGTGATGTTTCCCGTCGGGAAGCCAGTGTCAAACACCGGCTATCTGATAAGTTAAAAATACACCTTCATCACTGTTATCAGTGATACCCGTTTCCAAAGGATAAACGGGTTTACCGCCCGCAGGCGCCACCTCTCAGGCTACAATGGCTTTGTGACAGGTCACACGAAAGCGTCAGTCTCAGACCTTTCTGACATTGAGAGCAGTCACCCAAAGGCATTCCTCTCAGACTGCGGGAATATTGGCGATTGTCCGAAGACAACAAGTTATCCCACGCATTTT
The DNA here is from genome assembly GCF_035181445.1 of Photorhabdus africana. Taxonomy (NCBI): domain Bacteria; kingdom Pseudomonadati; phylum Pseudomonadota; class Gammaproteobacteria; order Enterobacterales; family Morganellaceae; genus Photorhabdus; species Photorhabdus africana. The sequence goes on along the minus strand of NZ_JAXBVE010000058.1, from coordinate 14,680 downwards.
TGAATCAGGGGGCCAGACTGTCAACGAGGAAAATGATTTTTGGGAAGCGGTAAAAAAATAGCGCCGCCCAAAGGACGGCGAGGAATCTGCACTGGCATATGGTACAAGGATGGAAGCTAAGTAGTCTCAACAAACTCCAGGGACATTCAACTATCCCGGTGCGGCTATTTACCAACCCTTCAAAGGAAGCCGTTTACCGGACTGACAACAGAGAAAATCTATGCACGACTTGCCTGTCAAACCGCAGTCGTGGGGTGCAATGTACCAAAGCCAGTTTACCTTCCCAGATCTCCAGCTTAGGTACACAACAAAAAATCAGCTCACCCTGTCATTGCCGGTTTTTTCGGTACGTTCTTATGCCGGGCAGATCTGGTTTTTCTTTTTCCACCGACGGTGCTGACTACCCCACTGCATTCCGGGTATTTTATACACCCCCAGAAAACACCGTTTTTTCCCTTGCGTTGACACGTCACGCCTCCACACACCGGACAAGGCAATGAAGGCGGCGGCGTGATCACGACTTTCTGCGCCTGAACCTGCTCCACTAAATATTGGGTCCATTGTATCTGACGAGCCATAAAATCCGGCAACTCCGCCTGTCTCTGAGCAATATCATCCAACGCCTGTTCCCATAATGCCGTCAATCCAGGATTGGTCAACGCTGTTGGCAACGCAGCTATCAACTCGCTGGCAATCTGCGTAGCGTGGATATACTTGCCCTTTTTCGTCAGATAACCCCGTTTAAACAACGTATCCAGTACCCCTGCCCGGGTAGCCTCCGTTCCCAGCCCGGCATTGTCCTTCAATACCTTCTTAAGTTGCGGGTCACTGACAAAAGCAGCGGCATTTTTCATCGCCGCAATCAGTGTGCCCTCCGTGAAGTGAGCGGGTGGCTGAGTTTGCAACATTCGTAAAGTAGCCTCATTAACCTGACATTGATTGCCTTTGACCATCGACGGCAAACTTTCTCCCAAAGAATCGTCTTTCCCGATGGATGCCGATTCATCTTTACCCGCTGAAAACAATACTTTCCAGCCAGGAACAATCTCTACATTGCCCCGGGTACGAAACAATTGCCCACCGATATCAAAAGTCGCTTCAGTTATATCCATTTCATGCAGAGGAAGGAACTGTAGCAAATAATGCTGACGGATAAGCTGATACACTTTACGCTCATCATCCGTCATCTTATTCATATCACCGGGCTGTTTTGTCGGAATGATACCGTGGTGCGCCGTAATTTTTTTGTCATTCCAGATACGCGAAATCAACGTCCGGTCCAGACTATCTACCACAATCCGCATAGCCGGATCACTTTTAACCACAGCATCCAATACTTGCGGAATTTCCGCCTGCATGGCCGTAGGCAGATAACCACAATCTGTACGAGGATAGGTCGTAGCTTTATGCGTCTCATACAAATTCTGGGCAATATTCAGTACCTGCTGAGCCCCCATGCCCCATTTCTTCGAGCACAACTGTTGCAAACTACCAAGATCAAATGCCAACGGAGCCGCATGCTTTTCCCGTTTAGTATTGATTTCCAGGACCGTAGCCGTACCAGTCTGTTGGCATAACTTAACCACTGTCTGTGCCACATTCTGATGAATACAGCGTTTTTCTTCATCGCAATAGGTCGCAGCGGGTACCCAATCCGCCCGGAAAATTCGTCCGTCACACTGAAGGTCAGCCACCACCTGCCAATAAGGCTTAGCCGTAAAAGCGATAATCTCCTGATCTCGAAAGACAACCAGTGCCAAAGTTGGTGTCTGGACACGTCCAATAGACAAAATGTCACTATATCCGCCTTCACGGGCTTTCACGGTATAGAGTCGGGTAAGATTCATACCGATAAGCCAATCTGCTCTGGCTCGTCCCAGTCCCGCCAAATACAACGATGCTGTTCGTTCACCGGGCAAAATATTAGCAAGCGCCGCACGAATACTCACCTCATCCAGAGCAGACAGCCATAAGCGAGATATCTGTCCCTGAAACTGGCAATAATCCAGTAACTCCCGGGCAATCACTTCCCCCTCTCTATCAGCATCAGTGGCAATCACCACTTCATCCGCTTGTTTCAACAGACAATTGATAACAGCAAACTGGTCAGCCGTCTCCTTTTTGACCACCATTTGCCAGGACGTCGGCAATATCGGCAATACCGATACCCGCCAGGGAGCACCATATTGTTCACCGTAAACTTCTGGACTGGCAGTTTCCAATAAATGCCCAACTGCCCAAGTCACCGTCACCCCCGGCCCAGTTAAATACCCCTGCCCGCGCTTTGTTGCACCTAATACCGCCGCTATATCCCGCCCTTGAGACGGTTTTTCACACAGAAACAGTTTCATCGCTTATTTCTGCTTTGCCGTACTTTTTAATGCAGGAGAAAAAACCGAACGTTTTTCGCCCCGCATAACGGCCTCATCCGGTAGCCCCAAACGGGTAATAGCCTCCCTGCCAGCAGGGGTTTGGGAAAGGATATCGTCACGAGTAACAGCAAAACTACGGTACGGCTGGACAACACCGTAGATTTGGCGTACCCAGTGTCCCCCTTTTTTTAAAAACCCGTCACATTGTTGACGGGAAATCAGCGCATAATGGTGCGCCTGCAAGGCTTTCATCACCAGTTGATCGTAACCCACTAATAGCCAAACACAGCGGTAACCCAAAGGAGTGCGACTGTAGACACCAATATTGAGCGGAGCGACAGAGGCAATCTCAGATAAATGGATCTGAGCAGGTACCCCCGAGAGTGTAACTGCCAGTTCCGCTAACGCCGCCTGCATCTGGTCATGAGCAGAAGCGAGCTTAGTTTCCAGTGCCAACATCGCCATATCGGCATACGGATTATCTATCAGGGAATCCTGACTGATCCGACCGGCTAGTGAGAAAAATCGCGGCATGCTAATAATCACCGGTTTATTCTTTTTGCTACTTTCATCCCGGCGGCCATTCCACAGGCTGATAGCGTAATGAGTATGCAACTCAATGGTAAGTGAGGAATGCAGTGCGCCTGAGCGAACAGCATGTGTCTCTTTAGTTTCAGTCATGGTACATTCTCTCTGTGACATAAGGATATCACTGAGATAGTTGCGTTATCAGGCTGTTACCACAATTCAAAACTCTTTTTTGCTCACCCCAAAAACCTGATTAGCAACCCATAACCCTAATGATTAGACTCTAATCACTGTATGTCTTTTGGCCCATGATTAGACTCTAATCACAACCTGGATAAGTAGCCATTTTTGTACCCGTCGTTCTGTCAGGCAATCCAATAACATGGGAAAGTCTGCTCAGCACAGTGTTCAATAACACGAAAAAAGTATCCCATTGAAATTCATTCATATTTATTGACAGAATCATAATTTGAAAAATCGCTATTCCTTCACTGCATGACTGTTGCGACATATTCATAGTGATATGGTGGATATCGTATCCGCTTATTTATTCTTTATAAAACTCTGCCGGATTTCAGCAATCACTTTTTTCATCACGGCAGGATTGGCCTTTCTTTGCACCTCTGGCAAAACAGGTCTGTCTTTCTGACGGCTGGCAGGCACAGGCTTTTTCATGCCGGGGTTTTCCCCCTGATTTGCTGTGCCGGGGCTTCTCAACTCCCCCTGTCTGGCACGTTTCATCAGTGTCAGTAGGTAACCCACCGGATTTTTTAACGAGCCATTTTCCAATGGAACTCGCAGGCTATCCAACACCAAATGCCTCTGATCAGACGGAAGTGCCTGGAGTTGTTCCGTCAGCATTCTGATGTCGTCATCAGAGAGCTGATTTCGTAACGCTACAGGCAACAAATGCTCAACAATCGGGTTGTCACCATCCGATGGGGCTACGTACGTATTTTTATTCACACTGTGTGTGAAATGACGTACGTAACCGTTCGATTGCCGAACTCTGTCATAACTCGTTGATTTTAGACTGAGTTCGGTTTCCGAATTCGGGTTATCATATCCTGTTCCTGTACTGAATTCGGATCCCGAACCCGGTCTGTTCCGACCTTTTTGATTAAGTTCGGTTTCCGAACTCGGTAAACATGCAGCCTGTAGCGCCGCCATCTGCTGCGGCGTTTGTACCTGACCTAACCGATTTTCCAGTAAAGCAATTCGGGAACGGCGATGCCGCATCATCGGATCATCTTTAACTTCCATCAATACTGACCAAGCAGTCTGACTAATCACCCGGTTTTTGTGGCGACACGCCTCCCCCACCGTGTCCAGCCAGTTGGGATCAAGCGCTTCAGCATCATGAAATGTCAGAGGCTCATCATGCTGGGCGTAGATGTTTCCTTTCACACGCCCTTTTTCATCCCTGACGCGTTTGCACAAACTTAGCCAGCCGGTTATTCGCAACATCAACAATACCCGGCTGACGGTTTCCCGGGAAGCTTTACCGCTGTATGGAGAGGCCAGTTGCAATTGCAGTTCATCATAGGTAGGGAAGACCGCTCCCGCATTTTGTTGTGCATACAGCCGTATCATTATCCAGGCCATCTTATCGAGCGGAGATAATCGGGTATCCAGAATTAACTGACGGGGAATAGCATCATGCACGTTCCCCAGATACAACAGCCCACTGCGCAACTGTTTTTTTTCATCACCCTCAGCTTGCGCTGCCAGTCGTGCATTCATCTGCTCCAACGTAAAAGCAATGAGGCTATCAGAGGACAAAGGAGCCTTCCGTGTGTTATTTCCAGATTTCATTGTTGTACCGCTCATGTGTCATCATTTCCCAATCTCGTCCTCCGTTACGACTTAACAACCGCCAAAACATGCCAATATCAATTTTTAGGCAACGATGAGAAACTTTACCTTTGCCTTTCGCCCTGATCCGAGTGTAATTTTTGCTACCCTGTCGATAACGTTTCAATTGTTCTACCGCTTTCTTTCTATAGACAAGCGGTACAGAACAGGGGGCCAACAAACCCTGAGTGATCTCTGTCTTTTTCACCGGTCTTGCCGTCCCTGGCCAACCTCAGGTTTCACCGTGTTCTTTTCGTCTTCACTCCAACCACGTACAGCATTCCAGACTGCCGTCAGTGACACAGCCAGCTGTTCAGCAGCCTGCATCATCACATCCAGCCCATCTGCACTATCCAGATCAGTGACATTCGCTTTCCACAGTCGCCAGACCTCAGCACTGTCTTTATCTGTCAGCATCAGGCATCGACCCTGGCGAGCTTCAATCCCTAACATACGACGACGGGAACTCACCTCAACAGAAGTCAGCCCAAAGTAGTGTTGCATCAATTCAATTGAGCCCCCTAACATCAGTGCCCGATCAAGACGTTGCAGACGTTTTTGTTCACGTCGGGCTTGTTGCAGCATTAACGCAAAATTTTCATGATGGATACGCAGCGTAAGGACTGACACCGGGCTATTCATCAGATAATGCAAGTCTTCCACAGTCAAACTGTGTAACATCCGCATTTCTTCGTCCATCAAACCCAGTGCTTCACAGCGACGGAGATAACCCGATTTCAACTCCATGACCAGTTGAGTTAACAAGGCGTTGGTTACCTGGGATATCTGGCTCATAAGGCACCTCTCTCAATGCAATACGATACGTCTGAACAAAATTGGAACACATAAGATCTGAACTTACCCACCACGATGACCTCCGGTAATACGTCTGACCTGTTCCCAATGCTCAGCAATTTCCTGACATCCAACACACAACTGGACCCCCGGCAAAATCTGCCGACGTTGCTCATCAATCCGATTACCACATCCTTCACAATATTTCAGTGATACCCTACCGGTATGCATCTCCCGCCGGACAGCCGCTATCCGTTCCTCCAGCCACATCGCGGTAACAGCCTGAGCCGTTGTGTCATCAATATCATCAGACATTGCAATCTCCCTCCGTTGAAACGATTGACAACTCGCGTTGCAGTTCACGTAACCGGCGCAACACCCGAATAAGACGCATAAATTTCACTACCGCCACATCAGACAATACTGGCGCATCCTTGTCAGACCCTATAAACCAGGTTCCCAACATGTCTATATCTGATTCACTGTTATTGTCACTATTCCCCGTTAACGACAACAGAACCTGAATAAAACGTGATGCCGTATGGGAATAAGCTAATCGATAACCCACTTCACAGGCCGTATCTTTAGCTTCCTCAAGTTCATCCGCTCCCCCCATTTCTTCGGCTAACTCGAATGCCAAACGAAACGCCATATCTTGTAAATGCTCAATATCATCTCGTACCGGTGAGATAGACCAGATATCACTGACCGGCTCCAGACCAGTCTGTGCAAAACTCAATCCATCAGATGGCGCAGGCTCTGTTAATAATGAAGTTTGTGGTGGTGTTGGAAGACAGTGATTAAATCCACTTAACGTAGAGGGAATTGTCTGCGATAAAGGTGCTGACATTAAAGGCGCAATATCTTCCTTATCCTGTATTGTCGATAACTCACTGGATAAAGTTGGCCGAGTTTCATATACATCAGGTTGAACTTCAATTTTGGGCGGACAAGCTTCATATTCCTCAGCCTTTTTATCTTCCAGACATTCGATAACCTCCCCATGCGACTCAGATTCCCCTGCTGAAACACAAGCAGCGCTTTTAGTCACAGGCGGTACCGGCTTTTCAGACACTTCAGCGGCTTGTCTATCCGCATCACGCAAATGTTCAGCAATAGGAGGGGGCTCACCAAATAACTGACGACGGTTTCGTTCTTTCGGATCGAGCTCCAATAACCAACGATCATAATTAAGAGCAGGATGTGGCAAAGCTTTTATTAATTCCCCAATCAGTTCATCCCGTAACATGTCAAAAGAATAGACTTCAGGATTATCAAAGCGCTGACACACCTCACCAAAAACTGAATCGAAGTCCTTCTCACACGATGCCTCTGAAGAAAAACTATTCCAGGTTTTTTGAGCATCAATGCGTAAAGACAATATGTTTACTGCTTGCGGACGCCCCATACCAGATATCAACAAATTGGGCATATGAGGATATAAATATTGCACCGTGTTATGCATCTGACTGATGCTGGTTTGTGATATTGGAAACCCTTCTTGCTTTAGTAAGTCTGTTAATTCTCGTTGCGAGATAGGTCTTCCCAGACATTTCTCATGCATAGAACTTGCTTTGCAAACACCGAGGGCTTTCTCTATAAACGTTAAATCCCCCCGAACATCATTTTCTGCCAGATGCCCAATGACACACTGCAACCGACCAGGCCAGGGTTTAAACAAACAAGGGATTCGGAAAAAACGTTCCTCACCCGTTTCTTTCCATAATTCACATAGGATTTGGTAACGGGTATTGCCTCCATCACTGAAAATGTAAACATTTCCACTGTCTTCCGGATCTCGCGTCACTTTCGGTACAGAATCCAGTCCTCTGGCACGAACAGAAGCTTTAATATCGTCAAAACGGGGATTACGACTGAGGCGAGGGTTATCCGGGTTTGGCTGTAACTCATCCAACGTTAATACCATTGGCATTTCTGCTATAGGCAAAACAACAGTACCCGTGAGTGATTGTGGTGTTTTGCCACGTTGAAGTATTGCGTCACTTAGCGAGGTTTTATACTTACTCATATATTTCCCCTTTCAGCACCAAGATCATAATACTTCTCAGTAAGATCACTAAACCGGGTACAGGCGCCATCAAACTGGATCTTGACTGTTCCAATCGATCCCTGGCGATGTTTACCAATAATGATTTCTGCTACCCCAATATCCGATGTATTGGCGTCATATACTTCATCCCGGTAAACAAACAAGATCAGATCAGCATCTTGTTCTAGCGCTCCTGATTCCCGTAAGTCCCCGTTATTAGGGTGTTTATCTGCACGTTGCTCTAGTTGACGATTAAGCTGTGAAAGCGCAAGTACTGGGCAACCCAATTCTTTACCCAGCGCTTTCAAGCTACGGGAAATTTCTGCAATTTCCTGCGTTCGGTTTTCCTGCTCCGGGCTTCGGATAAGTTGCAGATAATCCACCATAATCAATGAAGGTCGACCGTATTTGCGCACATTCCGGCGAGCACGGGCGTGTAATAAAGCCGGGGTCTGATAACTGCTGTCATCAATTATCAGCCTATTTTCCCATTGAATTAGCGTCTCCATTGCTCTGCTGAGCCGTGCCCAGTCTTCATCATCCATTAATCCACTGCGCAGACGTTCAAGCGGAACACGTTCCAACATGGACACCATACGCATCAGTAATTGATCCATCGGCATTTCCAGACTAAAAATCTGAACAACAACATCAGGGGCACTCTCCAGTGCGCCCAGACAGAAAGCCAGTGCCAGTGCGGTTTTCCCCATAGAAGGCCGACCGGCCAGCAGGATAAGATCACCCGGCTGAAGACCACAGGTTTTGGTATCCAGTTCACTAAAGCCTGTCGGAGTACCCGTTATCCCATTACCGCCATTGGCTTGCTCTAATTTTTCAATCAGCAAACCCAGCCCTTCTTTCAAGCTAATATCTTGATGCGCAGCTCTCTGCTCAGACAGCGTATATAAACGCTGCTCAGCCATTTCAGTAATGTCAGTAAACTCAGCACGGGGATGACTAGCCTGAGCACTCATCTCATTTCCCAGCGTTATCAATTGACGCAAACGACTTTTAGCCTGAACAATTTCCGCATAGGCAACAATATTTGCCGCACTCGGTGTGTTTTTGCCGAGTTCGGCTAAATAAGCAAATCCTCCAACCTGTTTTAGTTGCTCCTTGTGTTCCAAACGTTCAGATAGCGTCAGTACATCAACAGGCAAATTGGCCGCAAACATGGTTGCAACGGCGCCATAAATCCGTCGGTGAGCAGGTAGGAAAAAATCATCAGCATGTATCAGCGGTATGATTTCATCCCATCGATCATTGTCCAGCATCAGTCCACCAAGGACAGCTTGCTCGGCATCACAAGAATACGGTTGTTCAATGCCATCCGGTAAAGAGAAAGGGTCACGCATTCTTTGCCCCCTTATTCGCAATCAACGCATCAAACTGTTCATACCATTCAGGAAACAATTCACAAGCCAGACAATGCATCGTTTGCGCAGCAGCAGGACTTTTACGGGTAGTTTTGTATTCAAGACGGTGAACAGGTTGAGCACGTACATGCCCCAGCTTATAAATATCAAGCAGATCGATGCGGGTTTTCAGCAGTCGATACACTATTCGCCCATCAAGCGAGGTCGTATCGTAACGCTTATGCTCGATAATATGGGTCAGTTCATTCAACGTATCGCGGTCAAGATTAGTCCCCTCAATGCCGTTAGCCAGTATCTGAATTAAAGGTAATCGAATACCGTAACTCTCAAACGGTTGCAGTCGCGTCAACATCCGCAACGATCCCCGCAGAAATTCACGTACATCTGGCAGAATGGGCTTAATCACACCTAACACAAATTCAGTAGCGGTCAGCACAACCAGCTCGGCCATCACACCAGTAGCGCCCTTTGAATCAATGATGATAGCGTCATACTGGCTGAACAGAGGGTGCTGCAATATATTCCTCAGACGCAAACGCCCATCAGGAGCATGAAGCATGGCCGTAGGCAGGAGTTCATCAGGATCATTGGAAATAATGACATCCAAATTATTTATAACAGAATGGGAAATAATCTGGTCTTTCTGACCCAGGTCAACAGTTTGCATAAGAAGCTCATACAAACCAGCTGGGGCTTCGTACTCAAGTGCAAAAATACTGCTTGAAGTGGGTTGAGAATAATCAGCGTCAAGAAGGAGAGTTTTGAATCCGGCATCAGCAAGAAAACCGGCTAGGTTGGCAGCATGTGTGGATTTACCCTCGCCACCTTTAGGAGAAATTACGGGAAGTATCTTCATTTTGCACACTCGAATTTAAGTAATTCCAAGAGTACAAAACTGAGTCAATTTTAGTTACAAAACACCAACATCTCAGCAAGAGGATTGAAAATCCTCGTGTCGGTGGTTCGATTCCGCCTCCGGGCACCAATTCAAAGTGCGCTTGTTGGGAGATAAAAACTTAACGGGCGACCAATACAAGAACCCGAATGTATAACTGTAGTTAGTTTAAATTTTCAGTATTTCGATATTGAACTGAACATAAGGGTTACCAAGCTAGGATGCCTAAGGATTTAGGCGTCCATTTTGTGCTGGAATGCAATACTTACAAGTTCTATTGCAGCTGTCAAGCCATCCAAACCAAAATCAATGAATTAATTAACACGATGTTGTATGTTGGTTACTCAACTTTCCTCATTGATCAGAAGAAAGTTAATTATGAGTGATTATATCAGCTCAAAAAAATTCCCTATCTTGCAACAGGGAATTTGTACAGAAAAAACAAGCCCAGGCAACAGCGAAGAGATTTTGTTTTATCTGATTAACATTTCTCCTCTCTCTGGCTCAACATCGATATACAGCATTAATTCACGCTCCAACGCACGCCCGGCAATATCCAGATTGATATCAATATATTCCATCGTTGTGGCAATACTGCGATGGCCCAGTAATCCGCGCACCATTTGCAAATTACGATCAGGCGCTTTCATCAGTTCAGTTGCCAGGGTATGCCGGAAACGGTGTGGGCCCACATCAAATCCACACTCCTTTGACAAGCGACGAAAGAATGATTTTATCGTCTGTAACTGATTGGTTTCGTTTCCTTTGTCTGTTTTGGCGGTAAAATAATTCACACAGAACAGGGGATCATTCAGTTTTGCCCCAGCAGCCTGAGCACGCTCCAGCAAAATCTCCAGTCGCGGATACAACCATTTCACCACCGGCACCTGATGTTCATAATGGTTCTTACTCCCCTCGGAGCAAAGAATAATCCGACGCTCATGCAGGTCAATATCCCGGAGTCGGATATGTAATAACTGATTTTGCCGCATCCCGGTATAACGCAACGTATCCAATACCGTCAGCCAATACCAGGTCGGATATAATGCACAGCGGGCACGATGATTATCCCCTGTCCGTCGTTCCCGCTCTTCAAATTGCCCCATCGTGAGATACAAGGTTGTCAGTTGTTTTTTGGTCAATGTTTTCTTTTTATTTTTGTTCTCATTAACCTCTACACCAATAAATGGGTTTTCCGTTTGGGGCAGTATTTTTTCTTCTATCGCCAAATTAAACACTGACCGCATATGCGCAATCTTACTGTTCCAGGTCACGCCTTTCAGTCCGCGCTGATGCAATACATATCTGCGCCACGCCAGGACCTGCTGTCGGGTTACCTGAGCAGGCCGATTGTCGGCACCTGCAAACACCTGGAATGTATTCACCACCTTGCGATAACTCGACTCAGTAGCCGGTCGCAAGATTTTGGCAAAAAAATATTCATCCAGCAGGTTATCCCAAGTCATACTGTCCATCTCTACTTCCTCACTTCATCAATTTAAAAACCCATTGCGGGGCGCGAAAAATAACGCATGGTTATTATAACACATTGTTATTAAAGATACTTTATCAGGAAATCATTAGAAAAGGGCTATCCTCAGGTACAGGACTACCACGGTAAAGCAAAGTACTTTTGATTAAGTAGCCATGAACACGTTGATAGGAGCCAATCCGATCGGCAGAATCATAAAGATGACAACAACAAAAACACTTTCCACTACTTATTCGATGTCGTCCCAGCCGCTCAAATGCGGTTTGTACCCGTTTCCATTTTTGGCTAACCTCTTTGCCATCAGCCTGTTTTTTCTCACTAAGAAACTGAAAGAAAATAGCCGGCGCACTCACAAACACAAAGCCGCCAACCAAATGTATCCGGGCTTTCGGCGTATTAATACTCATACCCCCATGCATTAAGCCAACGGACAACCAGTCCCAGAACTGCTCTCCAATACAGGATGTCTCAATAGCATTTTCATGATTCTGCCATGTTGTCTGAACAGCATGTTGTGAAGGTATTGACGTGTATGGCGGTGCGATTTCCGCTTCACTCACCATAACTTGTTCTGTGACTGTGGTGACAACATTCATCCCCATTAATGACAATAGCTGCTGCGTGCTCCCATCCGGTTGCCTCCCCTTCTCCGGCGTGACTGTCATAGCAGTAAAGAGAGGCTCATCAACAGACTTCACGGCTGATGAAACAATTTTAGTCATCGTGTTATCTTCCTGCCGTATCTGAGAGGGCAGAACATTTTCCATTGCGGTTGATAAAAGCGTAGCAGAAACATCGGGATTTCCTGAAACAATAACTTGCGGTGATGCAGCCATGACAGATAATACTTCTGATATTGTCGGTGCACCGGCTTTATTCAAAGCTTCTGTCATTATCTGATTTATTGCGTTATCTTTCTTCATCTCACCAGATAGAATACAAAACAGCGAAGGCAAGGCATCAGGTACCGACGCCAGCCAGGTCAATGCCTTAGCTGGCAGCAATCGCCCGGCAAGTAACACCCCAAAATGACAGGCAACCATCGTCTCCACTGAGGAAGTTTTGAACCGGAAACGATACGACCCCTGCGGCACAGCCAGCCCTGGGTACCAAGGTTGGCCTTCATCCAGTTCGCCCTCAAACTTTGCCAAAACAGGTAAAAAATGAAATAACGCAGCGTAAAACACCACCGTGTTCCATATCACACTTTGTGCTGCCTGCGTCTCAGGTGCCACACCCGGCGGTAACATCTGCCCTTTCGCCAGACGTACGGCAAATGCAGTACATTGCAACGTCACATCAATTAATCCGCCCAAACGGGCATAAGGTCCCTGCGGTGCCGCCGGAAGTTGTTGCATCAATGCCACACACTCATGTAATGGGGCCAGCCACAGCGTCTGATAGCGTGTTTTGGATAATGTGCTATTGTCCCACAGACACTGTAAATACTGTCGTCGCCGGGAAGTATCCAGCAATAGCCTGGACTCAGACGGCAAAAAGTAGCCTGCTTTGACCGTTTGTGGGATGGCGGCGGATTGTGGAAGTGGCTTTTTTCCTGTGGATGCTCCTGCCAGCAGGATTTTAATTTTTTTCAACACGATTAATCTCCCCTATTTTTCCTAAAACCCTAATACATCCTCTGACAGGGACAAGGCAAAACTCTTTTTCCGGGAATAAAAATTAATCGATGAAAACAACACGCAATGATTCAAACGTTTCCAATTCAGTCACGGGTAAACGAAGCGTGTATCCGGTTATTTCGTTGAATTCGCTACGATAAGTACAAAAGGCAAGAACTTTATTCAATGATGGATCATGCAAGAAAGGATTAAAGAGGAAAATAGAATGTGTCCAGTGCATCTGGGAAGCACTATCGATTCCGACTAAAACACGTCAGGGATGAACCCAATAACCTCAGTTGGTTTATTTTGCCTCTCCGTCCTGTTGGATAAAAACTCCGGCCCAAGAGCCGGAATTGGCTTAATCAAGTGTCTCAAACCGTTTGAACCTCATACTGCTGACGATTTTTCCTGAGACGACAAGGCCAGTTTCCCAGCCAATGTACCGGAGTATACATGACCCGATGACGTTCATTCGTCAGGGCATCACCTATCACCACCTCCCCAGGTATCCCCAATAGAGAAAGCTGGATATAGGCCATCGAAGCCGCCACGACATCAATATCCACACAGGATACCCACATATGCTGAGCAGGATTATAACCTGACATTTTCAATACTTCCGCTGCCGCAATAACCATACAACCCGCACCACAAGCTGGCTCATATAAGGTGAAAAAGGGCTGCTTCGTTAAGCGTTGCCCGACGTCACTCAACTGCATTTTCGCCATTACCAAGCTGATGGGCCAGGGAGTGAAGAATTGCTTCAGATGTTTGCTACCCAGATTCATCTCCATAAAAATGCTGCCAAGAAAATCATGGGGTTCACATTCCAACCCTATGATGACATGGACAAGCAGTTGAGATAACCGGCTCACATCTTCCGGTTCATAATGTTTTATGATTTGCAAATACTGTTGTTCCAACTTACGGTCTGGGCGAACAGCATTATGCAGACTAAATCGCCGCACACGGCACAAAATCGCCAAATACCCGACAGCGATGAGGGTAACGCGCCGTTTCATTCAATCAAGCCATAAAGGCTTTTTTATGATTAATCAATACAGACAAAACGTGTTCCTGAGAATAAGGGGGGAACACGCCCCCTCAGAGGAATATTCCCCAATGGGTAAATCGCCAGCGTCACATCCGCCGGCAGCAGTGTTATCAGATGCTCAGGCAAACCTGAACCTGTTTTTTTATGTCAATTCACCATAAGGAATTTCCCTGCGGGATAACATTGTCAGTGCACTAACCGTCAGGTGAAATATTGCCGAGAATGTAGTCCGGTCCGACCACTTTACGGGTACCGTCCTCATCTTCCTCACCAAATTCCAGTTCATCAATAATACCCGCTTCCCACTGCCCATTCCGGTATTTGTCGTAACCACAACAGCCACAGACCTCCTTAAAATAATGGGTGATACGGCAGTGATATTGCCTGGATAAAGGCACTATGATTTTTTCATACCACGGCTCCCTGAGTGTTTTGTCAAAATGCCCGGTCAGACTGCCATCATCATGGTGCTTCCAGGCTATATCATAACCTCGCGGCTGCGCCATACCGTACAATCGGATATACAACTCGCGAGTCGTCTCATGATCCTTTAACAATCCGCCGTAAAATCCATTGATTTCACTCGCAAGACGGGTCGGTATCAGCAGAAACAAGTCACAAGGAACTGTCTCTGTCAGCCTG
>NZ_JAXBVE010000057.1:0-25130 GCF_035181445.1 Photorhabdus africana | reverse complement strand
TAACATTGTTCTCGGCATGATGGTGAGGTCTGGTTGTTTTTTGGCGAAAGTAATTATATCAAATCATCATGCTGTCTAATAATCCCCCGAAAAACATCAACAACCCCTAGTGATTTTTCCAAATAAGTATTTGTCTTCAGACTTAGGTAAGTCATATTTTCTTTTACATACAGGTAGTAGTATCTAACCCATGCTTGTTCTGCCTCTGTTGGTATGTTCTAACATAAAGAGGGGATACCCCCGAAAAGATTACGGCATAGCATGCTCGCTTTCGTACAACTAAGGTATGTGAATTCTATATCCCGTAATATCTTAAGCGGGTTGTTCTGTCTAGCTATCAGTTCTGGAACAAATTGCTGATGTAGGAGATAGTTTTAGGATGGAATAAATTTAAGAAAGTCCCTGATAGAGATAAAAGCCTTCCTAGCCAAAGTGTTATAGAAATGAGAGAACTACCTCTATTTGACAAGGTTAAAAGAATATTTGGAAGAACCTGAATCAGAAAATTAAAATGCGAATGATTATTGAAATGAGACTCATTATTATTTAATATGCGCTATAATGTGTACCAGAGAGTGTTATTTATGTATGTCTGCCTATGTAATGCGGTGAGTGACAAAACAATACGTAATGCGGTGCGTCAACATCATATTCACTCTATTCAAGAACTAAAACGTATTGTGCCTGTAGGCCGTGATTGTGGCAAATGCATACGCCAAGCTAGAGAGCTAATTAATGAGGAGATTGCACAGCTACCCAAGATAGATAATGTTGCTTGATAAAAAAGAAGTAAGTTTACTACTACTCTGCTGAATAGGTACTACACTTTAAGTACTGGAAGCGGAGGAGTGGACTATGAAAGGTGATAAAAAAATGATTGCTCATTTGAACAAACTTCTTGGAAATGAGCTTGTTGCAATTAATCAGTATTTTCTGCACGCCCGGATGTTCAAAAACTGGGGCCTTACTCGTCTTAATGATAAGGAATATCATGAATCTATCGATGAAATGAAGCACGCCGATAGGTACATTGAACGTATCCTTTTTCTTGAAGGGATTCCTAATTTGCAGGATCTAGGAAAACTTAACATCGGAGAAGATATCGAAGAAATGCTTAAATCTGACTTGCAGCTCGAATTGCAAGGAGCTAAAGATTTGAAAGAAGCGATTGCTTATGCTGATTCGATTCATGACTATGTTAGCCGTGATTTAATGATCGATATTCTAGATGAAGAAGAAAAGCATATTGATTGGCTGGAAAATCAATTTGAATTAATTGAACGTATGGGGATTCAAAATTACACTCAAGCACAGATTCTTGAAGGAGAATAGTTATAATTACGGAAAAATGCCCTATCTGTTAAGTTAGGGCATCTTGTTTCATACCCCTTTAACTTTACTCCGGACAGATCTTCATCTGTATCTTGCTTTGTTAATTGATTTGAGTATAATATGCGGTCTTACTTACGTGTAAGTCTGGTTTGTTAACCAGTAAATGCGCAGTATTGTTTTGCTGTCCATTTAAAATACTCCCGATATGGGGGTTATATATTGAACGATTACACTCTCCCATCAATCGAAATGGGCTCGAGGAGTAATTATTTACGTTTATAAAATAGTTGGAGCTCTGGTCTCATGCAGAACCAAAGAATCCGTATTCGCCTGAAAGCATTTGATCATCGTTTGATCGATCAATCAACTGCGGAAATTGTCGAGACCGCTAAGCGTACTGGTGCGCAGGTTCGTGGTCCGATCCCGCTGCCGACTCGTAAAGAGCGTTTTACCGTTCTAATTTCACCGCATGTTAATAAAGATGCGCGTGATCAGTACGAAATTCGCACTCATAAGCGTCTGGTTGACATCGTTGAGCCAACCGAGAAAACCGTTGATGCTCTGATGCGTCTGGATCTGGCTGCCGGTGTAGACGTGCAGATCAGCCTGGGTTAATCAGGTCATTGAACGATTGAGAGGTTGAAACAATGATTGGTTTAGTCGGTAAAAAAGTGGGTATGACTCGTATCTTCACTGAAGATGGCGTTTCGATCCCTGTAACTGTTATCGAAATTGAAGATAACCGTGTTACCCAGGTTAAAGATCTGGATAACGATGGTTATCGTGCAATTCAGGTTACTACTGGTAGCAAGAAAGCTAACCGTGTAAATAAACCTGAAGCGGGTCATTTCGCTAAAGCTGGTGTTGAAGCTGGCCGTATCCTGCGTGAATTCCGTCTGTCTGAAGACGAAGAATATGCTGTAGGTCAAAGCATTAGCGTTGAGATTTTCGCTGACGTTAAGAAAGTCGACGTTACTGGTACATCTAAAGGTAAAGGTTTTGCTGGTACTGTTAAGCGCTGGAACTTCCGTACCCAAGATGCTAGCCACGGTAACTCTTTGTCTCATCGTGTTCCGGGTTCTATCGGTCAGAACCAGACTCCGGGCAAGGTATTTAAAGGCAAGAAAATGGCAGGCCAACTGGGTAATGAACGCGTAACTGTTCAAAGCCTGGATGTAGTACGTGTTGACGCTGAGCGCAACCTGCTGCTGGTCAAAGGTGCTGTTCCAGGTTCAACTGGTGGCAACCTGATCGTAAAACCGGCTGTCAAGGCGTAACGTCGAGGAGATAGGAATGGAATTGGTAATGAAAGACGCGCAAGGCGCGCTGACTGTTTCCGAAACTACCTTCGGGCGTGATTTCAATGAAGCGCTTGTGCATCAAGTAGTTGTTGCTTACGCAGCTGGTGCACGTCAAGGTACTCGTGCTCAGAAAACCCGTGCTGAAGTTTCTGGTTCAGGTAAAAAACCATGGCGTCAGAAAGGCACTGGCCGTGCACGTTCTGGTTCTATTAAGAGCCCAATTTGGCGCTCTGGTGGCGTAACTTTCGCAGCTAAGCCACAGGACCACAGTCAAAAAGTTAATAAGAAAATGTACCGTGGTGCTTTAAAAAGCATCCTGTCTGAATTGGTACGTCAAGATCGTTTGATCGTTGTCGAGAAATTTTCTGTAGAAGCGCCTAAAACCAAGCTTCTGGTTCAGAAACTGAAAGAGATGGCTCTGGAAGATGTGCTGATTATCACTAATGAAGTTGATGAGAATTTGTTCTTAGCAGCTCGCAACCTGTACAAGGTTGATGTTCGTGATGTAGCTGGTATTGATCCAGTTAGCTTGATCGCCTTCGATAAAGTGGTTATGACTGCTGATGCTGTGAAGCAAGTTGAGGAGATGCTGGCATGATCCGTGAAGAACGTCTGCTGAAAGTACTGCGCGCACCGCACGTATCTGAAAAAGCTTCTACAGCGATGGAGAAAAGCAACACCATCGTTCTCAAAGTTGCGAAAGACGCGACTAAAGCAGAAATCAAAGCTGCTGTGCAGAAACTGTTTGAAGTCGAAGTTGAAGCTGTTAACACTTTGCTGGTAAAAGGCAAAACTAAACGCCACGGTCAGCGTATTGGTCGTCGGAGCGACTGGAAAAAAGCTTACGTCACACTGAAGGAAGGCCAGAATATGGACTTCATCGGTGGTGCAGAGTAAGTCGGAGGAGTAAAGAACAATGGCAATTGTTAAATGTAAACCTACGTCTCCGGGCCGTCGCCACGTTGTTAAAGTGGTTAACCCTGAGCTGCATAAGGGTAAACCTTATGCTCCATTGCTGGAAAAAAGCAGCAAAACCGGTGGTCGCAACAACAATGGCCGTATTACCACTCGTCACATTGGTGGTGGCCACAAGCAGCACTATCGTTTGATTGACTTTAAACGTAATAAAGATGGTATTCCTGCTGTAGTTGAGCGCTTGGAATATGATCCAAATCGTTCAGCAAATATCGCCTTGGTTTTGTATAAAGATGGTGAACGTCGTTATATCCTTGCACCTAAAGGGCTGAAAGCTGGTGATCAGATCCAATCTGGTGTTGACGCAGCTATCAAAACTGGTAACGCATTGCCAATGCGCAATATCCCTGTTGGTTCTACCGTACATAACGTAGAAATGAAACCGGGTAAAGGTGGTCAGTTGGCTCGTTCCGCTGGTGCATACGTTCAGATCGTTGCCCGTGATGGTTCTTATGTAACTTTGCGTCTGCGTTCTGGTGAAATGCGTAAAGTTCTGTCTGACTGCCGCGCCACTTTAGGTGAGGTTGGTAATGCAGAACATATGCTACGAGTTCTGGGTAAAGCTGGTGCAAGTCGCTGGCGTGGTATTCGTCCTACCGTTCGTGGTACGGCGATGAACCCGGTAGATCACCCACATGGTGGTGGTGAAGGTCGTAACTTTGGTAAACATCCTGTAACTCCTTGGGGTGTTCAAACTAAAGGTAAGAAGACCCGTAGCAATAAACGTACTGATCAGTTCATCGTACGTCGCCGTACTAAAAAATAATTAGAGGATAAACCATGCCACGTTCTCTCAAGAAAGGTCCATTTATTGACCTGCACTTGCTGAAGAAGGTAGAGAAAGCGGTGGAAAGCGGAGACAAAAAGCCTATTAAGACTTGGTCCCGTCGTTCAACGATCTTTCCTAACATGATCGGTTTGACCATCGCTGTCCATAATGGTCGTCAGCATGTACCAGTTTTTGTTTCCGACGAAATGGTTGGTCATAAACTAGGTGAATTCGCGCCGACCCGTACTTATCGCGGCCATGCGGCCGATAAAAAGGCTAAAAAGCGCTAAGGTAGGAGGAAGAGATGGAAACTATCGCTAAACATCGCCACGCTCGTTCTTCTGCTCAGAAGGTTCGCCTTGTAGCTGACCTGATTCGCGGTAAGAAAGTGTCGCAAGCTCTGGAAACTCTGACCTATACCAATAAGAAAGCTGCTGGTTTAGTGAAGAAAGTACTTGAGTCTGCTATTGCTAATGCAGAACACAACGATGGTGCTGACATTGATGATCTGAAGGTCACGAAGATTTTCGTAGACGAAGGCCCGACCATGAAGCGTATTATGCCTCGTGCAAAAGGTCGTGCAGATCGCATCCTGAAGCGCAGCAGCCACATTACTGTGGTTGTGTCCGATCGCTGAGACTCTGGAGACTAGCAATGGGTCAGAAAGTACATCCTAATGGTATTCGCCTGGGTATTGTCAAACCTTGGAACTCTACTTGGTATGCGAATACTAAAGAATTCGCTGACAACCTAGACAGCGATTTTAAAGTTCGCCAGTACTTGAAGAAAGAACTGGCAAAAGCGTCTATTTCACGCATTGTTATTGAACGTCCTGCTAAAAGTATTCGTGTAACTATTCACACTGCTCGCCCAGGTATCGTAATCGGTAAGAAAGGTGAAGACGTAGAAAAACTGCGTAAAACTGTAGCGGAAATCGCTGGTGTTCCTGCGCAAATTAATATCTCTGAAGTGCGTAAGCCTGAACTAGACGCGAAACTGGTTGCTGACAGTATTACTTCACAGTTGGAACGTCGTGTTATGTTCCGCCGTGCTATGAAGCGTGCAGTTCAGAATGCGATGCGTCTAGGCGCTAAAGGCATTAAAGTGGAAGTCAGTGGCCGTTTAGGCGGTGCTGAAATCGCGCGTACTGAATGGTATCGTGAAGGTCGAGTACCGTTGCACACACTGCGTGCAGATATCGACTACAACACTTCAGAAGCGCACACCACTTATGGTGTACTCGGCGTTAAGGTATGGATCTTCAAAGGTGAGATCTTGGGTGGTATGGCTGCTGTTGAACAGGCGGAAAAACCGGCTGCACAACCTAAAAAGCAGCAGCGTAAAGGCCGCAAGTAAGGAGAGTCGCTGATGTTACAACCAAAGCGTACGAAATTCCGTAAAATGCACAAAGGCCGTAACCGTGGCCTGGCAGCAGGTGCGGATGTTAGCTTCGGCACTTTCGGTCTGAAAGCTGTGGGCCGTGGCCGTCTGACGGCACGTCAGATTGAAGCGGCACGTCGTGCTATGACCCGTGCAATTAAACGTCAAGGTAAAATCTGGATACGTGTATTTCCAGACAAACCTATCACTGAAAAGCCACTCGAAGTGCGTATGGGTAAAGGTAAAGGTAACGTAGAATATTGGGTTGCCTTGATCCAGCCTGGTAAAGTCCTTTATGAAATGGACGGTGTGCCTGAAGAGCTGGCTCGTGAAGCATTCAAGCTGGCAGCAGCGAAACTGCCTATCAAGACCACCTTTGTAACTAAGACGGTGATGTAATGAAAGCACAAGAGCTGCGCGAAAAAAGCGTTGAAGAGCTGAACACTGAGCTGCTGAATTTGCTGCGTGAACAATTTAACCTGCGCATGCAGGCTGCAAGTGGCCAGCTACAACAGTCTCATCTGTTGAAACAAGTGCGTCGTAATATCGCACGCGTTAAGACTTTATTGACTGAGAAGGCGGGTGCGTAATGACCGATAAAATCCGTACTTTGCAAGGTCGTGTTGTAAGTGACAAAATGGAGAAATCTATTGTTGTTGCTATTGAGCGTAAGGTGAAACACCCCCTGTATGGTAAATTCATCAAACGTACGACTAAACTGCATGTACATGACGAGAACAATGAATGTGGCATCGGTGATGTGGTGGAAATCCGCGAAACCCGTCCACTGTCCAAAACTAAATCTTGGACTTTAGTTCGCGTTGTAGAGAAAGCGATTCTGTAAGCTGACTCGAATAGAGTAAACGGCTCAGGCTATGGGCCGTTTATTTTTTCTATCTATATCTGAGATGTGGTGTTATAATGCTGCGCCCTCATGATATGGGGTATCTGAACGGCCTCTTCATATTAAATTATAGTAGTGAAGTGGGCTCAGTAGTAGTTGACATTTAGCGGAGCACTAAAATGATCCAAGAACAGACTATGCTGAACGTGGCCGACAACTCCGGTGCACGTCGCGTAATGTGTATCAAGGTTCTGGGTGGCTCGCACCGTCGCTATGCACACGTCGGCGACATCATAAAAGTCACCATCAAGGAAGCAATTCCTCGTGGTAAAGTGAAAAAAGGTGATGTCCTGAAAGCGGTAGTGGTGCGCACCAAGAAGGGTGTTCGTCGCCCTGACGGTTCTGTCATTCGCTTCGATGGCAATGCTTGCGTGTTGTTAAACAACACAAGTGAGCAAGTTATCGGTACGCGTATTTTTGGGCCGGTAACTCGTGAACTTCGTAATGAAAAGTTCATGAAAATTATCTCCCTGGCACCAGAAGTACTCTAAGGAGCGGACAATGGCAGCGAAAATCCGTCGTGATGACGAAGTTATCGTGTTGACTGGAAAAGATAAAGGTAAGCGCGGTAAAGTAAAACAGGTTCTTTCTACTGGGAAAGTCATTGTTGAAGGTATCAACTTGGTTAAAAAGCATCAGAAGCCTGTTCCGGCTCTGAACCAGCCAGGTGGCATCGTTGAAAAAGAAGCTGCAATCCAGGTTTCAAACGTTGCGATCTTCAATGCGGCAACCGGTAAGGCTGACCGTGTAGGTTTTAGATTTGAAGACGGAAAAAAAGTTCGTTTCTTTAAATCTAACAGCGAAACTATCAAGTAATTTGGAGTAATACGATGGCGAAACTGCATGATTACTACAAAGACGAGGTAGTCCAAAAACTGATGACTCAGTTTGGCTACAATTCTGTCATGCAAGTCCCTCGGGTCGAGAAGATCACCCTGAACATGGGTGTTGGTGAAGCAATTGCTGATAAGAAACTGCTGGATAATGCAGCAGCGGATCTGGCAGCAATCTCTGGTCAAAAACCATTGATCACCAAAGCGCGCAAATCAGTTGCAGGCTTCAAAATCCGTCAGGGCTATCCAATCGGCTGTAAAGTGACCCTGCGTGGTGAACGTATGTGGGAGTTTCTTGAGCGCCTGATTTCTATTGCTGTACCTCGTATTCGTGACTTCCGCGGTTTGTCTGCTAAGTCATTTGATGGTCGTGGCAATTATAGCATGGGTGTACGTGAGCAAATCATCTTCCCTGAAATCGATTACGATAAAGTGGATCGTGTTCGTGGTCTGGATATTACTATCACCACAACTGCGAAATCTGATGATGAAGGCCGCGCACTGTTGGCTGCTTTTAACTTCCCGTTCCGCAAGTAAGGCAGGGTATTCATGGCTAAGCAATCAATGAAAGCACGTGATGTAAAACGTGCGAAATTAGCTGAAAAATTCTTCACTAAACGTGTAGAATTGAAAGCTGTCATTTCTGATGTGAATGCATCTGATGAAGAGCGTTGGAATGCTGTTCTTAAGCTGCAAACACTGCCACGTGATTCCAGCCCTTCTCGTCAGCGTAACCGCTGTCGCCAAACTGGTCGCCCGCATGCGTTTTTGCGGAAGTTTGGGTTGAGCCGTATTAAAGTCCGTGAAGCCGCCATGCGCGGTGAAATTCCGGGCCTTAAAAAGGCTAGCTGGTAATTGTCACCAATTGAATCACGGGAGTAAAGACAGATGAGCATGCAAGATCCCATCGCGGATATGCTGACCCGTATCCGTAACGGTCAGGCCGCGAATAAAGTTGCGGTCACCATGCCTTCCTCCAAGCTGAAAGTGGCAATTGCCAAGGTGCTGAAGGAAGAAGGTTATATTGAAGATTATAAAATTGAAGGCGACACCAAGCCAGAGCTGGAATTAGTACTGAAATACTTCCAGGGCAAGGCTGTTGTAGAAAGTATTCAGCGTGTAAGCCGACCAAGTCTGCGCATCTATAAGAAAAAAGATGAGCTGCCACAAGTTATGGCTGGTTTGGGTATCGCTGTTGTTTCTACCTCTAAAGGTGTAATGACTGATCGTGCAGCTCGCCAAGCTGGTCTTGGTGGCGAGATTCTCTGCTACGTAGCTTAATTCGGGAGGAAAGAATGTCTCGTGTTGCAAAAGCACCCGTCGTTATTCCTACCGACGTAGAGGTAAAACTCGACGGTCAGGTTATTTCGATTAAGGGTAAAAACGGCGAGTTGAGTCGTACAATCCACAGCGCAGTTGAAGTTAAGCATGCAGATAATCAACTGACCTTCGCTCCACGCGATGGTTATGTTGATGGTTGGGCACAGGCGGGTACAACTCGTTCTTTGCTGAATGCTATGGTTATCGGTGTTACCGAAGGCTTCACTAAGAAGCTTCAACTGGTAGGTGTTGGTTATCGTGCAGCAGTCAAAGGCAATGTTATCAACATGTCTCTGGGCTTCTCACATCCAGTTGACCACGACCTGCCAGCAGGCATTACTGCAGAATGTCCGTCACAAACTGAAATCGTACTAAAGGGTGCTGATAAACAGGTAATCGGTCAAGTTGCGGCAGAACTGCGTGCCTATCGTCGTCCTGAGCCTTATAAAGGTAAGGGTGTTCGTTACGCCGACGAAGTCGTGCGTATCAAAGAGGCTAAGAAGAAGTAAGGTAACACTATGGATAAGAAAGCAGCTCGTATCCGTCGTGCGACCCGCGCACGCCGCAAGCTCCAGGAACTGGGTGCAACTCGCCTGGTGGTACATCGTACCCCTCGCCATATTTATGCGCAGGTTATCGCACCAAACGGTTCTGAAACTTTGGTGGCAGCTTCTACTACAGAAAAAGCTATCAATGAACAATTGAAATACACTGGAAATAAAGAAGCAGCAGCAGCAGTTGGTAAGGCAATTGCTGAACGTGCATTGGAAAAAGGTATTAAAGATGTATCCTTTGACCGCTCTGGTTTCCAATATCATGGTCGAGTCCAGGCACTGGCAGATGCTGCCCGTGAAGCTGGCCTTCAGTTCTAAGGTAGAGGTGTAAGATGGCTCACATCGAAAAACAAGCTGGCGAACTGCAGGAAAAGCTGATTGCGGTAAATCGCGTATCTAAAACCGTAAAAGGTGGCCGGATTTTCAGCTTTACCGCACTGACTGTTGTAGGTGATGGTAATGGTCGCGTTGGTTTTGGCTACGGCAAAGCACGCGAAGTTCCGGCAGCAATCCAGAAAGCGATGGAAAAAGCCCGTCGCAATATGAAAACCGTCGCACTGAACAGCGGCACTTTGTATCACCCAGTAAAAGGTGCACACACTGGTTCCCGTGTGTTCATGCAGCCTGCTCACGAAGGTACTGGTATCATCGCAGGCGGTGCTATGCGTGCTGTTTTGGAGGTGGCTGGTGTTCGTAACGTACTGGCTAAAACCTATGGTTCCACCAACCCTATTAATGTGGTTCGTGCAACTCTGGATGCTTTAGACAGCATGAAGTCTCCAGAAATGGTCGCAGCTAAGCGTGGTAAATCCGTCGAAGAAATTCTGGGGTAATGGCCATGGCTAAGACTATTAAAGTAACACAGATTCGCAGTTCAATCGGCCGTCTGCCTAAACATAAGGCAACTTTGGTTGGTTTAGGTCTGCGCCGTATCGGTCATACAGTAGAGCGTGAAGATACTCCTGCTATACGTGGTATGATCAACTTGGTTTCCTATATGGTTAAAGTTGAGGAGTAACAGATGCGCTTAAATACTCTGTCTCCGGCTGATGGTTCCAAGCATGCGCCTAAACGTGTAGGTCGTGGTATTGGTTCTGGCCTGGGTAAAACCGGTGGCCGTGGTCACAAGGGTCAGAAGTCTCGTTCTGGCGGTGGCGTACGTCGCGGTTTTGAAGGTGGTCAGATGCCTTTGTACCGTCGTTTGCCAAAATTCGGCTTCACTTCACGTAAGGCGATGGTTACAGCAGAAGTTCGTTTGTCTGATTTTGCTGCCGTTGAAGGCGATATTATCGATCTGAATGCATTGAAAGCAGCTAACATTGTTGGCACTCAAATTGAATTTGCGAAAGTTATTCTTTCTGGCGAAATCAATCGTGCAGTAACTGTGCGTGGCCTTCGTGTTACTAAGGGCGCTCGTGCTGCAATTGAAGCTGCTGGCGGTAAAATTGAGGAATAAGTAACAGATGGCTAAACAACCAGGATTAGATTTCCAAAGTGCTAAAGGTGGACTGGGCGAGCTGAAACGTAGGCTGTTGTTTGTTATTGGCGCGTTAATTGTTTTCCGTATTGGTTCTTTTATTCCTATCCCTGGTATTGATGCCACTGTGCTTGCCAAATTGCTCGAACAGCAAAGGGGCACCATCATTGAAATGTTTAACATGTTCTCTGGTGGTGCTTTAAGTCGTGCTTCTATCTTTGCACTGGGGATAATGCCGTATATTTCTGCGTCTATTATTATTCAGTTGTTGACGGTGGTTCATCCAACGTTGGCAGAGATTAAGAAGGAAGGGGAAGCTGGTCGTCGTAAGATTAGCCAGTATACTCGCTATGGTACTTTAGTGCTGGCTATATTCCAGTCAATCGGTATTGCTACTGGTTTGCCGAATATGCCAGGAATGCAAGGGCTGGTGATCAATCCAGGGTTTGCTTTCTACTTCACGGCTGTTGTGAGCCTAGTTACTGGGACTATGTTCCTAATGTGGTTGGGTGAGCAGATTACTGAGCGTGGTATTGGAAACGGTATCTCTATCATAATCTTTGCTGGTATCGTTGCGGGTTTGCCGCCGGCCATTGGCCATACCATTGAGCAAGCTCGGCAAGGCGATCTGCACTTCCTCCTGTTGCTGTTGGTTGCAGTGTTAGTGTTTGCAGTAACTTTCTTCGTTGTTTTCATGGAGCGTGGCCAACGACGTATCGTTGTTAACTATGCAAAACGTCAGCAAGGTCGCCGAGTTTATGCTGCACAGAGCACACATTTACCGTTGAAAGTGAATATGGCTGGGGTTATCCCTGCAATTTTTGCTTCCAGCATTATTCTGTTCCCTGGTACCATAGCTTCCTGGTTTGGGGGAGGAACTGGTTGGAACTGGCTGACTACTATTTCAATGTACTTGCAGCCTGGGCAACCGCTTTATGTGTTACTCTACGCGTCTGCAATCATCTTCTTCTGTTTTTTCTATACCGCGTTGGTTTTCAACCCGAGAGAAACAGCAGATAACCTGAAGAAGTCCGGTGCATTTGTACCAGGAATTCGTCCGGGAGAGCAAACAGCCAAGTACATTGATAAAGTAATGACACGCCTAACTTTAGTTGGTGCGATGTATATTACTTTTATCTGCTTAATCCCGGAGTTCATGCGTGATGCGATGAAGGTGCCATTTTATTTTGGCGGTACTTCGCTACTTATTGTAGTTGTAGTCATCATGGACTTTATGGCTCAAGTGCAAACTCTGATGATGTCAAGTCAGTATGAGTCTGCATTGAAGAAGGCAAATCTTAAAGGTTATAACCGTTAATTGGTTTGCTTGAGAAGTTACGGAGAGTAAAAATGAAAGTTCGTGCTTCCGTCAAGAAATTATGTCGCAACTGTAAAATCGTTAAGCGTAACGGTATCGTTCGCGTGATTTGTAGTGCAGAGCCTAAGCATAAACAACGCCAAGGCTAATGAAATAGCATATTTTTCTTGCAAAGTCGGTTTGAGCTGGCTAAATTAGCCAGCCAATCTTTTTTATATCACAGCAACACTGTTTGAGTATCCTGAAAACGGGCTTTTCAGAATGGTGTTGCGGTAAATAAATAATTTAGGAGTGCATAGTGGCCCGTATAGCAGGCATTAACATTCCTGATCAGAAGCATACCGTGATCGCTTTAACATCGATCTACGGAATTGGTAAAACTCGCTCCCAAGCCATTTGTGCTGCGACGGGTATTGCTGAACATGCTAAGATCAGCGAGCTGTCTGAAGAGCAAATTGATAAGCTGCGTGACGAAGTTGCCAAATACGTTGTAGAAGGCGATTTGCGTCGTGAAGTAACCCTGAGCATCAAACGTCTGATGGATCTTGGTACTTATCGTGGTTTACGTCACCGTCGTGGTCTACCTGTTCGCGGCCAGCGTACTAAGACCAACGCACGTACCCGTAAGGGTCCACGTAAGCCGATCAAGAAATAATCGGGGTATTGTATAATGGCAAAAGCACCTATTCGTGCACGTAAGCGTGTAAGAAAGCAAGTCTCTGACGGTGTGGCTCATATCCATGCTTCTTTCAACAACACCATCGTGACCATTACTGACCGCCAGGGTAATGCCTTGGGTTGGGCAACTGCTGGTGGTTCCGGTTTCCGTGGTTCTCGTAAATCTACTCCGTTTGCAGCTCAGGTTGCAGCAGAGCGCTGTGCTGAAGCAGTGAAAGAATACGGAATTAAGAACCTGGAAGTTATGGTTAAAGGACCTGGTCCTGGCCGCGAGTCAACTATTCGAGCGTTAAATGCGGCAGGTTTCCGCATTACTAACATTACTGATGTGACTCCGATCCCTCATAACGGTTGTCGTCCACCTAAAAAACGTCGCGTTTAATAGCGTTTACTTTTTTAGGTTCGATTGGAGAAAGAAAATGGCAAGATATTTGGGTCCTAAGCTCAAGCTGAGCCGTCGCGAGGGTACAGATCTATTCCTGAAGTCTGGCGTTCGCGCGATTGACACCAAGTGTAAATTAGAACAAGCACCTGGGCAACATGGCGCACGTAAACCGCGTCTGTCTGACTATGGTGTGCAGTTACGTGAGAAACAAAAAGTTCGTCGTATTTACGGTGTTCTAGAACGTCAATTCCGTAACTATTATAAAGAAGCAACTCGTCTGAAAGGCAACACAGGTGAAAACCTGCTGAGTTTGCTGGAAGGTCGTCTGGACAACGTTGTTTACCGTATGGGTTTCGGGGCGACTCGTGCTGAATCACGCCAAATGGTAAGCCATAAGGCTATCATGGTAAATGGCCACGTTGTTAACATCGCTTCCTATCAGGTATCCCCGAATGACGTAGTCAGCGTTCGCGAAAAATCGAAAAAGCAGTCTCGTATCAAGGCGGCTTTAGAGCTGGCTGAGCAGCGTGAGAAACCAACTTGGTTGGAGGTTGATGCTGTGAAGATGGAAGGTGTGTTCAAACGTATTCCTGAACGTGCCGATCTGTCTGCTGACATCAACGAACACCTGATCGTCGAGCTTTACTCTAAGTAAAGCTTAGCACCAAAGAGAGGACACAATGCAGGGTTCTGTGACAGAGTTTCTAAAACCGCGCCTGGTTGATATCGAGCAAGTCAGTTCGACGCACGCCAAGGTGACCCTTGAGCCATTAGAGCGTGGCTTTGGCCATACTCTTGGTAACGCACTGCGCCGTATTCTGCTTTCGTCTATGCCGGGTTGTGCGGTGACTGAGGTTGAGATTGATGGTGTACTGCATGAGTACAGCACCAAAGAAGGTGTACAGGAAGATATCCTGGAGATTCTCCTCAACCTGAAAGGGCTGGCGGTAAGAGTTCAGGGAAAAGATGAAGTTATTCTTACCTTGAATAAGTCTGGCATTGGCCCTGTGACTGCAGCCGACATTATCCACGACGGAGATGTCGAAATCGTCAAGCCGCAACATGTAATCTGCCACCTGACTGACGAAACTGCTTCTATAAGCATGCGCATTAAAGTTCAGCGTGGTCGAGGTTATGTGCCGGCTTCTGCCCGGATTCATTCGGAAGAAGATGAGCGCCCTATTGGTCGTTTGTTAGTAGACGCTTGTTATAGCCCAGTAGAGCGTATTGCCTACAATGTTGAAGCAGCGCGTGTAGAACAACGTACCGATTTGGACAAGTTGGTTATCGAGATGGAAACTAACGGTACAATCGATCCTGAAGAGGCGATTCGCCGTGCAGCTACTATTTTGGCTGAACAGCTGGAAGCTTTTGTTGATTTACGTGATGTACGTCAGCCAGAAGTAAAAGAGGAGAAGCCAGAGTTTGATCCGATCCTGCTGCGCCCTGTTGACGATCTGGAATTGACTGTCCGCTCTGCTAACTGTCTTAAGGCAGAAGCTATCCACTACATCGGTGATTTGGTACAGCGTACCGAGGTTGAGTTGCTTAAGACACCTAACCTGGGTAAAAAATCTCTTACAGAGATCAAAGACGTACTGGCTTCACGTGGCTTATCTCTGGGCATGCGCTTAGAAAACTGGCCACCAGCAAGTATTGCTGATGAATAACTAGATCACAGGTTAAGGTTTTACTGAGAAGGATAAGGTCATGCGCCATCGTAAGAGTGGTCGTCAATTGAACCGCAACAGCAGCCATCGCCAAGCTATGTTCCGCAATATGGCAGGTTCTTTGGTCCGTCATGAAATCATCAAGACGACTCTGCCTAAAGCGAAAGAACTGCGTCGCGTCGTTGAGCCGCTGATTACTCTTGCCAAGATTGACAGCGTAGCTAATCGTCGTCTGGCATTCGCCCGTACTCGTGACAACGAAATCGTGGCAAAACTGTTTAATGAGCTGGGCCCGCGTTTTGCGAGCCGTGCAGGTGGTTACACTCGTATTCTTAAGTGTGGCTTCCGTGCTGGTGACAATGCTCCGATGGCATACATCGAGCTTGTTGACCGTGCGACTGAGCCTCAAACAGAAGTTGCGACTGCGGAGTAATCTGTAGGGGCATATAAAAGAACCGGGTTTATCCCGGTTTTTTTACACTTGCATATATGAATTTCTAACTTATTTTTTTTCATCCTGCTATGCTGATATCTCAAACAATGTTATCTATTGTAGGAGATATAAAGATGTATCGTATTGGCCAACTGGCTAAATTAGCGAATGTAACTCCAGATACTGTGCGTTTCTATGAAAAACAAGGAATGATGGAACATCAGAACCGTACTGAAGGAGGATATAGACTTTATACAGAGCAAGATCTACAGCGCCTTCGATTTATACGCTATGCTAAGCAATTGGGGTTTACATTGGAAGCTATTACAGAATTATTGTCTATTCGTGTAGATCCAGCCCATCATACTTGTGAAGAGTCAAAGCAAATTGTAGATTCTAGGTTAATGGAAGTGGAGGAAAAACTTCTTGAAATGCGAAAAATGCGTGATTCACTTAAGATGTTAAGTGATGCTTGCTGTGGTAGTTCTCATATAAGTATTTACTGTTCTATTCTTGAAACTTTAGAACAAGGTGCTTTAAATAAGAAATAAGTAAATTTTCTTTGTTATTGAAAATTCAGAGAGTACAATTGCTATGTTTGTAGATAAATTAATATGATAGAGGCATATGATGATTACATATCACCATAAGAAAGGTGTAATAAAGGATAATGCTCTAGAAGCTCTATTACGTGATCCACTATTTAAACAACGAGTTGAAAAAAATAAAAAAGGAAAAGGAAGTTACCAGAGGAAAGAAAAACATAGTAAAGCAAGTAGCTGGGAGACCAGTGGTAAGGGGTCATTAGATTCTTTACTACTGGTCTTTTAGTTTAATAGGTCTATTTCCTACTTTTCAGTAATCTACGAACTTCTAATAATAATTTTGTTTCGGTAATTGGGAGTATTTGATATAACTTCAATCTCCTTTTACTAAATGATCTGTTTATTAGTTTCATTGTGTAGAAAAATAGTGAATGATGGTAAGGTGTTCTTTTAAAATCATATCGATACTGACGTCAGCAGCTAAATTGGCAAAATTATCTTTCATAGTAAATTCATAAACTGATTTAAAAGTTTCATCACACCCTTTTAATTAAAACATACCAAGTTGTATTAGTTATTGTGTTCTAATTATATGACTGATGCATAATGATTTCTTTGGCTTTTAAAGGAAAAAAGGGCTTGGCTGGAATAGTTTCTCTACTTCGGGGACAAATTTCTTATCTGTAATAAACATAATTACATGATCTCCTTGTTCGATAACACTGTAATCACTAGCAATAAGGACTTCGTTACCGCGAGCTATTGCACTAATTGTAGTGCCTGGTGGTAATTTAATATCACCTACAGTTCGACCAACAACCTTTGACGTATTTTCATCCCCATGAGCAATCGCTTCGATAGCTTCGGCCACTCCACGACGTAATGAGGAAACGCTTACAATATCTGCTTTGCGAACATGACCTAGTAGAGCGGAAATCGTCGCTTGTTGTGGAGAGATTGCAATATCAATGACACCACCTTGTACTAAATCGACATATGCACTACGTTGAATGAGAACCATGGCTTTTTTGGCGCCCATGCGCTTGGCAAGCATTGCAGACATGATATTTGCCTCGTCATCGTTGGTTAGAGCAATAAATACATCAACTTGTTCTATATGTTCTTCAGCTAATAACTCTTGATCGGAGGCATCTCCATAGAAAACAATGGTGTCATGTAATAATTCGGCTAGTTCTATAGCTCTTTGCTGATTTCGTTCAATTAATTTAACCCTGTAATCTTTTTCCAGACGTAGTGCAAGACCGGCGCCCACATTGCCACCACCTACAATCATAATACGTTTGTAGGGTTTTTCTAAACGTTGAAGCTCGCTCATTACAGCACGAATATGTTGTGATGCAGCTACAAAGAAAATTTCGTCACCGGCTTCAATAACTGTAGAACCTTGTGGTCTTATTGGTCGATCCTGACGGAATATTGCTACAACTCTGGTATTAATATGTGGCATGTGCTCACGAAGTGAGGAAAGTGCATTTCCTACAAGTGAGCCTCCATAATAAGCTTTTACTGCAACAATACTTACCCGGCCTTCGGCAAAGTTAACGACTTGCAAGGCTCCAGGATATTGAATTAGTTTATAAATATAATCTATGACAAGTTGTTCTGGTGAAATAAGATAATCAATAGGAATGTCATTAGGTAGAAAAAGTTTATCTGCTTCACAAATATATTCTGCTGCGCGTATTCGCGCAACTTTATTTGGGGTGTTGAATAAGGAATAAGCAATTTGGCATGCAATCATGTTAGTTTCGTCAGAATTAGTTACAGCAACTAACATATCAGCATCTTCTGCACCAGCTTCTCTTAATACTCTGGGGTAAGAACCATG
Organism: Photorhabdus africana; assembly: GCF_035181445.1. Classification (NCBI taxonomy): domain Bacteria; kingdom Pseudomonadati; phylum Pseudomonadota; class Gammaproteobacteria; order Enterobacterales; family Morganellaceae; genus Photorhabdus; species Photorhabdus africana. The sequence continues at coordinate 7,407 of NZ_JAXBVE010000057.1, read as the reverse complement.
ACCATTGACTACTCTGAGATCGAATTTATCCTGTAGTTGATGTAGACGGTTGGGATCAGTATCGACTATGGTGATATCGTTATTTTCACCTACCAGATTTTCAGCTAATGTACCGCCAACTTGACCTGCACCAAGAATAATTATTTTCATAGTATTCTCTAACTTATTGCAAACAAATAATTATCTCTATAAATCGTAGAGATATATTACCGTTTAGTTAATCGAGCGTAAAAGAAACCATCACCACCATTTAACTCAGGTATTATTTGTTTTCCTAGACAATCACTTGTCTCTGTTCCCGCGAGTTTTGCATCTGAGTGGCGTTTTAAAAACGAGCTGATTTGCTGACAATTTTCATCTGGTAGAATAGAACAGGTTGCATATACTAACGTTCCGCTTTTCTTTAAGTATGGCCAAATTGCATCAAGAATTTCAGATTGTAATTGAACTAATTGAGCAATATCTTCCTCGCGGCGTAACCACTTGATATCAGGATGGCGACGGATTACTCCTGTTGCTGAACACGGTGCATCCAAAAGAATGCGGTCGAATTGCTGGTTCTCTGCCCAATGTTCAGGGTGGCGTCCATCACCGGTTTTTACTGTAGCGTGGCAGTTAAGGCGTTTGAGATTTTCTTTTACTCGTTTGATTCTTTGCTCATCAATATCTACCGCTACTACTTGAGATTCTGGTGCTATTTCGAGGATATATGTTGTTTTCCCTCCTGGTGCTGCACAAAGATCGAGAATTTTCTCTCCATTAATGGGTTTTAGTAACTCGACACACTCTTGTGCGGATAGATCTTGGACAGTGACCCAACCTTTGTCAAATCCAGGTAATATTGTTACAGGGCAAGGGGAAATTATGCGGATAGCAGAAGGTGATTCGGGCGCTGGTTCCGCATCAATTCCTGATTTACGAAGAAGAGTGAGATATTCATCCCGACTATGGTATATACGATTAACTCGTAACCACATAGGGGGTTTTTTATTATTAGCATTAATAAGTTGTTGCCATTGTTGTGGATAGGCTTTTTGGATTCGAGTTAATAGCCATTCTGGGTGTAAGTGGTGGCTGGGATTATTTTGCGTACATTCCATTAACTGTAGCTGTTGTCTCTGAAATTGGCGAAGAACGCCATTAATTAACCCTTTTAATTGAGAATGCTTCAGAGTTACGGCTCCGTTTACTGTTTCAGCAAGTGCGGCATGGGCTGGAATACGAGTATAGGCAAGTTGGTATATCCCAACCATAAGCAGGTAATGAAGAATACGTTGTTTACCTTTTAATGGTTTTACCATTAGTTGACCTATTATCCACTCTAGCTGTGGTAATACGCGTAACACTCCGAAAGATAATTCCTGTAACAAGGGTTTGTCTTTATCAGTTATATTTTGTTGCAGTTTGGGTAAGACTGTACTGAGAGACTGTCCTTGATCCAGAACTTGATTGATTGCTTTTGCGGTGATACTTCGCAGATTATATGTGTTTTTCATAGTTAAAAAAGCTGACAAAAGCCAGCATTAAGAGAAAGTTTGAGAGAGAGCTTACAGCATAAAATAGTATTCAGTTGATTTTATTGCCTGGCGTAAACCATTCACGTTTAGAGTTAAGTAGATTTGCTGCTGACATTGCTTTTTTACCGGCAGGTTGTAATTGTGTGATGTTCAGAATTCCATCAGAAGTAGCAATATAAATACCTTTTTTGTCTGCTTTTAATACAGTTCCTGGTTCTGCAGAAATTTGTTCTTCAATGGCTTCTGCTTTCCAAATTTTAACAGGTTGTCCTTCTACCTCGAAGAAGCTCATGGGCCAGGGATTAAATGCGCGAATACAACGTTCGAGGTGGGTTGCAGATAGTTCCCAATTTATACGGGCTTCTTCTTTGCTTAGTTTTTCAGCGTAGGTGACTAAATTTTCGTTTTGAATTTCAGGTTGACTTTTACCCGATGTTATTAACGATAATGTTTTGAGTAACGCATCTGGCCCAATGCTGGCCAGTTTTTCGTATAAGCTGGCACTGGTATCCTTAGGTGTAATAGGGCAGCTTGCTTTATATAGCATGTAGCCCGTATCAAGACCTATATCCATTTGCATGATCGTTACGCCTGTTTCTGTATCACCGGCCCAGAGCGAGCGTTGAATGGGTGCTGCACCTCGCCAACGTGGTAATAGGGAGCCATGTACGTTTAGGCAACCTAATCTTGGAATATTTAAAACAGTCTTAGGAAGGATTAATCCATAGGCAACAACTATGAGAACATCAGGCTGTTGTTTTAGAATCCATTGTTGGTTTTCTTCTGAGTGTAAAGTAGCTGGCTGAAAAACGGTGATGTTACGTTCCTCTGCCAGTACCTTTACAGGACTGGGTGTCAGTTTTTTACCTCTTCCTGCCGGTCTATCTGGTCGAGTTAGAACGCCAACCACCTCATGTTGAGACATTAATAAAGCCTCTAAATGGCGTGCTGCAAAATCAGGTGTTCCGGCAAAAACAATACGTAATGAATCAGACACGTTTATTTCCTGTATTAATGTAATTTACTTGGTTCGGGCTTTTTGTTTATCTAGTTTTTCTACTTTTTGGCGTATACGTTGGCGTTTCAGTGGAGATAAGTAATCCACAAAAAGTTTACCGATTAAATGGTCCATCTCGTGCTGAATACAAATTGCTAGTAAGCCATCAGCTTGTAATTCAAATGGTTGACCATTGTAATCTAGGGCTTTGATTTTAACTTGTTCGGCTCGTGGTACCAGTGCTCGTTGTTCAGGAATAGACAAACAGCCCTCTTCGATCCCAGTTTCACCACTTTTTTCCAGTAATTCTGGGTTGATCAGAACGAGACGCTCGTTACGTGTTTCTGATACGTCAATAACAACAATACGCTGATGAATATCAACTTGTGTTGCTGCCAAACCGATACCTTCTTCTGCATACATAGTTTCAAACATATCATCAATGATACGTTGAATCTCTGCATCAACTGTTTCAACAGGCGTTGCAATAGTGCGAAGCCGCTCGTCTGGGTAATGTAATACTTGTAATACTGACATATATGTTTAGATCTGCATCCAAAATGTTAATGGTATTCTATGTCTATTCTAGACATTTCCCGTTTAGATTGACAGTATCGATTGCTAATTGAGCAGTTTAGTTTTATCCGTCAATCTTAGCCAGGATGACAACATGGAAGCTATGGAAGTATGGTTGCGAATGAAGATGGTTTCTCATTTGGCAACAGAGAAAGCAGCAAATGTTGCAGAAAAATTATTACATTCCGGAAATCGTTACCTCACTGTGCTGAAAGATAGTGGATTATCGTCGGCACAATCTCTGCAATTTACTAAAGTAAATAGAACCTTACTAACTTCATGCCTTAAGTGGCTGGAACAACCAGAGCACCATTTATTGACATATTCTCACCCTTCATATCCACCTCTATTAAAGCAGATACATACCCCTCCGCTTGTGCTTTTTGTGTCAGGAAAACCAGATATTCTTTTAAAGAAGCAGGTGGCGATGGTCGGGAGCAGGACAGCAAGCTATTATGGTGAAAAATGGGGAAGATTTTTTGCAAGTGAATTGGTTCGATATGAGTTAGTTATTACTAGTGGTTTAGCTATTGGTATTGATGGTATTTGTCACCGAGCTGCATTGGATAGTGGAGGTGAAACAGTAGCTGTATTAGGTAGTGGGCTTGGACAGATTTATCCTCATAGACACGGATCATTAGCAAAGCAAATTGAGGAAAATGGTGCGCTTGTTTCTGAATTTTTTCCGGATACTCCGCCACGCGCAAAAAATTTCCCCAGAAGAAATAGGATTATCAGTGGATTAAGCTCAGCAGTGATTGTTGTAGAGGCAGGTCAAAATAGTGGCTCGTTAATTACTGCTCGTTGTGCCCTTGAACAAGGAAGGGATGTATTTGCATTACCAGGGCTTTTGGGAAATTCAGTGAGCGAAGGGAATCACTGGTTAATAAAACAAGGTGCATACTTAGCTACAAATGCAATGGATATTGTGGAACATGTTTACAGTTCATTACAATGGTTGAATATGGAAAAAACAGAGGAAGAAGTAAAACCGCAGTTTGAGCAAACTGAGTTGCCATTTACTGATGTGCTAGTTAACGTAGGCGCTGAAATAACGCCTGTTGATATTATTGCTCAGCGTTCTTCATTACCTATAACTGAGGTCATGACAAAGCTCCTTGAGCTGGAATTACTGGGTAAGGTGACTGTGGTTGCTGGCGGTTATGTGCGTGTGAGCTAAATTAACCGAATTTCCAGAGTCCTGTTCAACGTCATATGAGAATGAGTTTTTGAGTGAAAATAGTATGGCAAAAATGGTTCCTTTCTCCACTAATGAAACTGAATATTGCCCTGAATGTGGTTCTGTGTTGGTTATGCGTAATGGTATCCATGGCCCATTTCTTGGATGTTCTGGTTATCCATCATGTCAATATATTCGTCCATTAAAAGGGCAAAGTGATGGTCATGTGGTAAAAGAACTTGAAGGGCAGCTATGTCCCGCGTGTGGAGTCAATTTGATTTTGTGCCAAGGACGTTATGGAATGTTCATTGGCTGTAGTCGTTATCCTGAATGTGAACATACAGAACTAATTGATAAACCGGATGAGACGTTAATAGCCTGTCCGCAATGTAAACAAGGACAATTATTCCAACGGAAATCACGTTTCGGAAAAATTTTCCATGCGTGTAACCGTTACCCTAATTGCCAGTTTGTATTAAATAATAAGCCAATTGCGGGTAAATGTGAGTTTTGTTCTTATTCGTTGTTGGTGGAAAAACGTACATCACAAGGTGTAAAGTTATTTTGTGCCAGTAAGTTGTGTGGAAAACGGCAAATAAATTGAGCAGAGTAATAAAATGAGCAATGAAGCATCACCTGCATTTGAGAATGTATTAACTGCATTAAAAGCAGAAAAAGTGATTGCCTATCCAACTGAAGCTGTTTTTGGGCTTGGATGTGATCCTGATAGTGAAAAAGCAGTAAATGAACTGCTTATATTAAAGAAACGTCCTTGGCAGAAAGGGTTGATTCTTATCGCAGATAATTATGAACAGTTACAACCATATCTTGATGATAAACTTCTAAGAGAAGAACAAAAAAAAGTTATGTTTGCCTGTTGGCCAGGGCCTGTAACCTGGGTGATTCCTGCCAAATTCAGTGCACCTAAGTGGTTGACAGGGCAATTCACTACCTTAGCTGTCAGAGTTAGTGATCATCCTTTGGTGAAACAGTTATGTACTTTTTATGAGAAACCGTTGGTGTCGACCAGTGCAAATTTGAATGGCCTTGAACCATGCAGAACAGCAGAAGAAGTTAGACAACAGTTTGGAGATAAGCTTCCTATATTAAACGGAGATGTTGGAGGTCGGAAAAACCCTTCAGAAATTCGGGATGCTTTAACTGGTGAGCTTTATCGTCAAGGGTAAGGGGAGATAAATATGGATCAATTTGCTGTCTTTGGTAATCCTGTTGCGCATAGTAAATCTCCGCGTATCCATCAGTTATTTGCTAGACAGACAGGTATTGAGCATCGTTATGAGAAAATTCTGGTGCCGATAAGTAAATTTCAAGAGGCATTGGATATATTTCTTAAACAGGGAGGTATAGGAGCCAATATTACTGTGCCATTTAAAGAGCAGGCATTTATTCGGGCAAATGAGTTGACTGAACGGGCAAGACTCAGCGGTGCAGTTAATACTTTTAAATTACTTAATAATAATCAATTGCTTGGTGATAACACGGATGGTATAGGGTTATTAACAGATTTGATGCGACTTGAGTTTATTACTCAAGGGCAACATATTTTAATCATTGGAGCTGGTGGCGCTGCCAGAGGTGTTTTATTTCCATTATTAGAATTTGGTTGTAAAATTACAATTACAAACCGCACGTTTAGTCGCGCTATACAGGTTGCTAATAATTTTTCGGCAATAGGCAATATTCGCCCTGCTGAGATGAAAGCACTTAATGGTCCTGAGTTTGATCTCATTATCAATGCGACTGCATCTGGTATTAATGGTGAGATTCCTACTATATCTCCATCCATATTTAATGAGAATTGTGTCTGCTATGATATGTTTTACCAGGCTAATTTGACGCCCTTTATTTCCTTTGCCAAGAAGCATGGTGTTTCTCGTTATGCGGATGGGCTGGGGATGTTAGTGGGGCAAGCTGCTCATTCATTTAAATTATGGCATGGTGTATTGCCTGAAATTTCACCTGTATTGCTAACATTGAAACAGGAGTTACGTTCGTGAATCAATCTATCCAATTTCCTGATAGAGAAGAGTGGTGTGAGCAAGAGCAGATGGTCATTTTTCCCGCACTGGTAAATGGATTATTGGTTCAATGTGTTATAAGTGCCAAGGAGCTTTTATACCGTTATGGGCCGGAAGATCATCATCCACTAAGTCTTTTTCGACAAAATCGTTGGGATATAGAAGAGGAATTCGAATTAGTAATTAATAACGAGGATGATGATCATTTGGGACGTTACATATTACCTTCCTGCAAATAGTTATTTTTCAAGCTAACGTAATGGCTTGCTGAATAACATAGCCCTTTTAATTCTTCAGGTTTTAGTTTTCTGACCTGGCGGGCAGGGCTGCCAATATAAAGGTACCCACTTTCTAATATCTTGCCTGGGGCTACTAGGCTGCCTGCACCAATAATAACGTTATCTTCAATCACTGAACCATCAAGTAGGATGGAGCCCATACCGATGAGTACTTGATTACCGATAGTGCAGCCATGAAGTATAACCTTATGCCCAATAGTGACATCATCCCCCACAATTAAAGGAAAACCATTAGGATTGTCTGTTGTTTTGTGTGTCACATGTAATATAGAGCCATCTTGAATGTTAGTACGTGCACCAATAGATACATAGTTAACGTCCCCACGGATGACAACTAAAGGCCATATACTGACATCATCAGCAAGTCTAACATTACCAATGATTACACTAGATGAATCTAGCATAACGTTCTGACCAACTTTGGGTTGAATATCAAGGTAACTGCGTAACGTTTCAAACATGTATACCTCTGAAGAGAAGATGGAGATTTACTTTAAATAAGATTTTAGTGAGGAAAATACCAGTATGCAATGAAAGAAACTTGTTGAATTGGGCTATGCTGGTTTGAATTTTACCCAAAAAGGACAATGATTCGCCTGTTGGTGATAAATGTGAAAAAAAGTATTGTATAAAAATCTGAGCTCTCTATAATGCGCCACCACTGACCGACACAACGCTGATAAACATGGTGAGGTCGGGCAGAGAAAAAGCCAACAGGCCCTTGACTCTGCGGGCGAAAAGCGTAATATACGCAGCCCGGCTGAACGAGAATATTATTTTTTATTTCAGCCTGCTCTTT
>NZ_JAXBVE010000056.1:0-25134 GCF_035181445.1 Photorhabdus africana | reverse complement strand
TCCCTTTAAGAAACAGCTAATTTGTTTAGCAGCAGCTTAGCCGAGCATGACGAAAATCGCTATCTATTCATAAACATCATCGAGCCGGTTATTAACAGACTTTAATGAGTTTGAATATTTTTTTAGAGTCTGTTGCGTATTACCACGGTGGAGATCACTGCCTTGAAAAACGCCGGGACGAAAATACGCAACCCTGATGATAAGTGTATACGCATGATTTAATTGTCTGCGTTTTATCTCCCTGTAGCTGAGTTCAATCTTTATAGTTGATTTTCAAAATCTGGTCGAGAGAAGAGTTTCAGAGCAAATCGGTGAAGTGATAAATCTTTTTATGTTCCGTTAGGTGATATCGGCATGCTGGTTAACGGGTTATTTTCGATATCGGTTTTGAGTACTTTAATAACGCAGTTTTTTCTTAATCGGTATAAGTTAACGAAAGTTCTTTCCAAATTGCATGCCTACTTGTACTTAAGCTGACGATGTAGTTCATATCAAGTTTGAGCCAGTATCGAATGATCAAACCTTAATTTCGTCTGGACATTTCTCCTAAGCTGACTTAATGTCTCCGCTTCTGATTTTGATAGGTTTGGCAATTTTCAAGTTCTTACTCATTGTTATGGCGTGGTTCTTGCTGGTTGTGGTGGCTCATTGCTCTATACCCTATGGATTTTGAAAGATGACGGGTATAAATATGTCATAACACTACGTTTATTATTCTAAACTTTACTCATTCTATATTGCATTGAAATATGAAGAAAAAACGTCCTATTTTACAAGATGTTGCTGATCGTGTTGGTATAACTAAAATGACGGTGAGTCGTTTTTTGCGTAATCCTGATCAAGTTTCTGAGCAATTACGCAAGAAAATAGCGGATGCTTTAGATGAGTTAGGTTATATCCCAAATAAAGTGCCGGATATTCTTTCTAATTCCACTAGTCATGCTATTGGTATTTTATTACCTTCTTTGACTAACCAAGTTTTTGCGGAGGTTATTCGTGGTATCGAATATGTGACGGATAGATATGGTTATCAAACTATGTTGGCTCACTATGGCTATCGCTCAGAAAAAGAAGAAGAGCGTTTGATTTCTTTACTTTCCTATAATATTGATGGTTTGATTCTTTCAGAACGTACTCATACTCCACGAACTTTGAAGATGTTGGGAACGGCTGGTATCCCTGTCGTTGAACTGATGGATTGTGTTTCTCCTTGTTTTGATATGGCAGTTGGTATTGACAACTTTGAAGCAGCTCGTCAGATGGTAATGGCAATGATTGAGCGTGGTTGCCAGCGAGTGATTTATCTTGGTGCGAGACAAGATGAAAGGACAATTATTCGTCTGGAGGGCTATGAAGCTGCAATGAAAAGCGCCGGGTTAAAGCCAGGTAAGATAATGACACCAGACAGCTCTTCTTACACATTAGGGGGGCAGTTATTGAATGAAGTACGAACAAAATATCCTGATGTTGATGGTCTATTCTGCACTAACGACGACCTCGCAATCGGAGCAATTTTCGAGTGCCAACGCCAAGGGATAGCTGTGCCACATGATATTGCGATAGCTGGCTTTCATGGCCATGATGTTGGTCAGGTTATGACACCAAAACTTGCCAGTGTCTTGACGTCTCGTGACTTATTGGGGCGGAGGGCTGCCGAATTATTAATGGCTCGGCTGAAGGGCGAACATTTACCGCAAAAAATAATTGATATCGGTTTTCAGTTATCTCTGGGAGAGAGTATCTAATCGGTCTGCTGGATTTGCGTTTTTTTGAACTCATTTGTGATAAATATCACATTTATATTTCCTGAATATTCCGTGTTGTTGCGAATTTCATCTCTACTCCTGATAATGTTACCGGTAACTGTTATCGGTAACATTTTGTAGATAAAATATCTACGTTGAGGAGTTTATATGAGCGATACCCAGCATTCGAATCATGTTTTTGTGCTTATGGGGGTATCCGGTAGTGGTAAATCTGCTGTTGCCAGTGCTGTGGCCTATAAATTGGATTCTGCTTTTTTAGATGGTGATTTTTTACACCCAAGATCTAACATTAATAAGATGGCTGAAGGCTACGCACTGAATGATGAAGATCGTGAACCTTGGTTGAAATCACTGAATCATGCAATTTTTGCTATGCAACGCACAAACCCGGTTTCCCTGATTGTTTGTTCTGCTTTAAAAAAACATTACCGGGATATACTGCGTGATAATAATAAGAATCTGTCATTTCTTTATATGAAAGGCGACTTTGATTTAATTGAAAGTCGATTGAAGGCACGTAAAGATCATTTTTTTAAATCTCAAATGTTGGTATCTCAGTTTGAGATATTAGAAGAGCCGGAGAGTGATGAACAGGATGTTTATCTGGTTGACATTAGATCATCTCTTGATGAAGTGATAAATCACTCGATAAGAATAATTAATAGTGTCATTTCAGGGGAAAAATAATGAGTACTTTAACCTTAGTGCTGACAGCGGTGGGTTCTGTTCTTTTACTGCTGTTTCTGGTGATGAAGGCCAGAATACACGCTTTTGTTGCATTAATACTGGTTTCTATGGGAGCGGGTGTTTTTTCTGGTATGCCACTGGATAAAATTGCTGAAACAATGCAAGAAGGAATGGGAGGAACGTTAGGTTTTCTGGCTATTGTTGTCGCACTGGGGGCGATGTTTGGTAAAGTTCTGCATGAAACAGGCGCACTGGATCAGATTGCGGTTAATTTACTAAATAGTTTCGGTGAAAAGAATGCTCATTATTCATTGGGGATCGCTGGCTTGGTTTGTGCTTTGCCATTGTTCTTTGATGTCGCTATTGTTTTATTGATTGGCGTGGCGTTCGCAGTCGCGCGTCGTACTGGCGGTAATGTAGTGAAGCTGGTTATTCCTCTGTTTTCTGGTGTTGCAGCCGCCGCCGCGTTTTTGTTACCTGGTCCAGCACCGATGTTGTTGGCTTCACAGATGAATGCTGATTTTGGTTGGATGATATTGATCGGTATCAGTGCAGCGATTCCTGGGATGTTACTGGCGGGGCCAATCTTCGGTAATTTTATCAGTAAGTATGTCACTCTGGATTTGCCCGTGGATATAAGTGAGCCAAGCCTTGGTCAAGGTAAGATGCCATCTTTTGGTTTGAGTTTGTCACTGGTTCTGTTCCCTTTGGCTTTGGTTGGGTTAAAGGCTACTGGTGAGAATTTTGTTGAACCGGGTTCTGAGTTATATCAGTGGCTTGAATTTATCGGTCATCCATTTTCTGCGATTTTGGTTGCTTGTTTGATTGCTATTTATGGTTTGGCAATTCGCCGTGGGATGAGTAAAGAAAAAGTGATGGATATTTGCTCTTCGGCTATTCAACCGGCTGGAATTATTTTATTGGTGACTGGGGCTGGTGGTGTATTCAAACAAGTATTAGTGGATTCTGGTGTTGGCCCTGCTTTGGGAAATGCATTGATTGGGGCGGGTCTGCCTATTGCATTAGCGTGTTTCATCCTTGCTGGTACAGTACGCGTTATTCAAGGTTCTGCAACTGTTGCCTGTTTGACAACTGTTGGTCTGATTTTGCCAGTTGTTGATCTTCTGGGATATTCTGGTGCCCAGCTTGCAGCTCTTTCAATTTGTATTGCGGGTGGCTCTTTGGTATTGAGCCATGTTAATGACTCGGGCTTTTGGTTATTTGGTAAATTTACTGGTGCAACAGAATCTCAGACACTGAAAACTTGGTCAATTATGGAAACTATTCTTGGAACAACAGGTGCTATTGTTGGAATGGTTTTCTTTGCCATGTTGTAATTCATATGAATTAAGAGATTGTATTAGATTAATACCGCCTTCCTTAGAAGGCGGCAAGATAAGTTAACTATTTGGAAATATTGGTGACATTAAAATAGTGTTCTTGCTAACGAGTGACGGTGACACCAGCGATCTTTATAGGCGAAAGTAGGTTTGCCAATAGAATAGCGCATCGTTTTTTGATTCTGCTGACAGAGCGTTGAAGCATTTTGAATATTTAACCACATGACAATGCTCCCAAGGCTGAGATTAGCGTATTCAGGATCGTATCCACCGTTTACTGCATCGAATGAAACCCATTGAGGGCTGTCTGATTTTATAACTAAATCGTAGGCTGCTGGGGTTCCATTGATAGTTAATACACATCCGTACAGATGTTGTTTGAGTTCGGTGTATAGTTCGGTTAATTTTCCTTTTTCTTCTTCACTGTGTTTTTTGTCCCAACGTTTTTCGTACAGTGTGGTGTAAATATCAACAAATTCCTGGCAGGTGAAATCATCAATTTGATGTATTTCTCCACCTGCACGCTTAAATTTATTAATTTCATTACTCCGATTTCTTCTTGTTTTATAAGAAAAATCTTCTTTAGCAAGGCATATTGTTCGCTTGTTTAATCGGCCATAATAGATGTTGACGAAGTTTTCTTTGTGCAGAGGCGATATAGTTTTTGACTTCCCGGGGATGATGGTTTTTAGATGTTTGGCAATAGGGAAGAGAATTTCATCGTAACTGAAAAAATAGTAGTCCTTTTGGTGACTTGCTGCCAGATGATGATCTTTACATGTAAAGTATGCCCCTTCGATAACGTTTTCTATTTGTGGATTTTCTTTGACGTAAAAGATAAAACTATTGCCAAATTTTTCATTTAAAAAACGTACAATATCTGGATGAGTAGATATTCCACCACCATAGAGAGAATACGCTTGTTGGTAACGTTCGAAACTACATTCTTTCCAGCCGGAGATGAGCCTTTTTATCGTGCTGAGAGGATACTTTTTTGGAAAAATCATATTTTAAATACTCTTTTTGATGCGATGTTTTACACATGGTATAAACTTATTTTCAACGCATTAAATACAACAAAAAAGATAGTTTGTCTTTATTGGGTTTCTTGTGAGCTCATACATATTGTAAATCTAAGATGATAAGTTTAATTTTTCTGCACTAAAAACAAGATAACTATTTAGTACTATTCCCAATCAAGCCTTATTGTTGCTTATTGACCGAGAACATCTATTAACTGTTGATATAAAGCTTCAGCACTGCGCTCATACCCTGCGGCTGAAAGGTGGATATAATCAGGACGAGCAAGATCTTGTTGCACCCAGCGCCTAATCGAGCATTTGCCACCCATATATTCACGCCAGTTCCAGAATAGTGTGTGCTGATCTTGAGCGACTTTTTGTTGAATATGGATGATATTATCCAACATTGTTGGTTGTTGTGCTGTACAATTTGTAAATTGGTTGTTTTTCAAAGAATCACCCGGCCCAATGATAAGGATAACTGTTTGTGGTAACTGATTACGAATCTGCTTTATCTTAGTTTCCAGCTGTTGGCGATAGCTTGATAAACCCAGCGAATGATTAAATGCCTCATTTGTGCCATAAGCGAGGATCACCATATCAGGGTGCATTTGAACTAATGTATCAATCCATTCTGGCTGCCATTTATCCATCATATTAATAGTCGCACCATTAATACCCAAGGCAGATAACATAACACCTGGTTGTTTACGATGAATAAACCAGCCGCCTAATTTTAACTGATGATTTTGTATCGCCATAATATTAACTGGGAATGTCACTGATTCTTCAGTAGAAAATTGCCACTGATCGTGGGTTGCCGGTAATTTCAGTATTCGTTTGGTTGCAGATTGCACCAGAATCTGAGCATCCCCCGATGCTTGGTATAACGTTTTGAGTTGATAGCGATCATGGGATGGTGCAAACAGTCTTAGAATTAATTGACTTATTTGGCTATTGGGTTCTGCAATTGCACCGCCAATAGGAAAATCAGGCCGATTATCTTTGCGGCTGGTGGTGAGTTTCCATTGCTGTTTATTATCGGTCATACTGACCATTGCGTTACGTTGACCAGGTACATTAATTGGGCTAATAAAACCAATTCCTGCATCGCCAAAACGTTGTTGCAATAAAGAGCGAAGCTTGCCGGTAAAAAAGTCTGCGGCAGTATGGGAATCTCCTATCTGAACAAAATGCAGTTGATTATGGCGGCTGTTGTGAAGTTTATCCGCCAGTAAAGCTAAATTCGGTTCACCAAAGTCTATTAGTTGTTGGTTCTCTTTTGCATGTTGTGTTGGCAACGGCCCTGGTTTTTGTTTATGGCACGATATCAGACTTAAAGAGAGTATGATGACCAGACTAATGCCAGCAGATTGGTATTGCCGACGAAGTTGTTTAACTATTTTCATTTTGTTTAGCGGGTTCCTGAATAAATTTAATCAATGAAAATATGTTACCTGAGATAGTTTGCTGGCCTTTCAAGCTAAAGTGTATACCATCACCGCTTCTGAGTTTAATTTTGCTACTATTGTCGCCGACATAATCGGAATAATCATTTGCATGATATTTGAAAATATCATTAACAGAAACATAAATTTCTCCGGCTTTCGTTACTTCCGATTGATACAAGGATCTCAGATATTTCATGCTGGCAGAAAGTTTTTTCTGTCGCATATTGGGAGGACCAACCCAGATAATATCAGCACCGTGGTGACGTGTTTCGGTAAGGACCATTTCGATACGTTGGCGATAGAGGTTTTCCCAATCAGGACTGGCGAATTTCAGGTAGGTGTTTCCATGTTTTGGTGGCATATCCCAGGGATCATTTGGCCCCAAAAAAATAACCACTAGCTTGATATCATGGTTGGCTTCCAGTGTTTTATTGATAGTTTCCGGCCAATTAAAAAAACTGGGATAAGCAAGCCCAGTACTTTGTTTGCTGAGATTAATACTTGAAATACGGTAATCCTGGTAGAGCCGGCGTTTCAGATGGGGAGCGATACCCTGCATCATTGAGTCTCCAGCAAACAGCACTTTATCTTTGGCTGTCAGTGTCACGTTGGTTTTAGCGATAACCGTACTGGGGGAAACATTATTCCTTAAATCATGGGGTATTGGTGAATTAACAGGATGAGTATGGGGCGATTTCTGTAATAACTCAGGGAAAGTTGCAGGCAGATTTGTAACAGGAGAGGGATAACCACTCAGAAGCTTGAGTCCAATCTGAAAATCCGCAGGCAGTGTGGTATCAGTTTCCTGGAGAGTTTGCTGATGGTTGCTACTGTTATTACCGGTAGTATGTAACATGAAAGCTTCTCCCGCCGCGAGTGCGCCTTGTTCCAGGTTATCACCGAAATCCCAGAGCGGATGACCTTGCAAAGTCGCCCAAGGACTTTGCCGGTGATATTCCTGTTGCCAGAATCTATCCAGTGAACGATGATTTAGCCAAATTAGCAGTAGGCTAGCTAATATTACGATAAAAATGACTTGCCCGGCCGTTTTTAAATTAGATTTGAATTCAGAAATTGGCATAAATGAATCCTGGTATTCCTTGTGGTGAAATCATAAATACCAAAGTCAGAATAATTGCTAATGGTATTGGGTAGTATATCCATGAGATCTGAAAATGCATTTTTTCAACCATTATTTTTAGATTGATCAGCCACGGATAAATAATAAAGAATCCCCAGAACATCAGTAACAACCCACTATTGGCTATTATCGAGTGAAATAAATCTGATGATATCAATTGATTTAATAGTATTAGTGCATCATCTAGAGTAGGGCAACGGAAGAAAACCCATGCCAGACAGACAAAGTGGAACGTGATGATTCTGGATAGCAATGAGATGACTGGATTTTGGGGAATATTTTGATTTTTTTTGTCTATTGGGGGAAATAGCTGGTATTTAACATTGAGGATGATTAATCCCAATCCATGAATAGCTCCCCAGATAATGAAATTAATTCCGGCTCCATGCCATAACCCAGAGATTACCATAGCAACAAACAAATTAAGATTTTTACGTACAAATCCTTTCTTATTACCACCAAGAGGAATATAGACATAATCACGGATAAATTCAGATAAACTGATATGCCAACGGCGCCAGAAGGCTTGTAAGTTTTCAGCCAGATAAGGGGCATTGAAGTTTTCAGGTACTCTGAATCCAAGGAGTAGTGCTAATCCAGTAACAAGATTGGTATAACCAGAAAAATTAAAATAGATATGCCAGGCATAGGCATAAATACTAACCAAGATTTGCCCTGCATTGTAGCTGACAGGATCATCAAAAACCGGATTAACATAATTTTCGGATAAATAAGAGCTGAACAAAAATAGTTTGGTTATCGCCAATGTAATCAATAATATGGCTCTTGATGGTTCAATGATCACTCTTGATGATATCTGGATTTGAGGCAGGAAATCTTTAGCTCGGTTTATTGGTCCGGCAACAATACTCGGAAAAAAGCATAGATATAAAGCGACATCGGGAAATGATGCTTTGGGTATTTCTTTTCTTGCGACAGCAACGACATAGCTGACGGAATGAAATGCATAAAAAGATAAACCCAAAGGGACGAGTAGTGTTAGTACCGGTAAATCTATGGGCAAGCCAAATTTGGCAAACGCTTGTTGGAGACTTTCTTGAAAGAAAGAATAATATTTGAATAGAGTGAAACACCCCAGAATACCTATTGTCAGGATAGTAAACGTGATGCGGTTGGATAGAAATTTGCTGGCTATGTTTGTTAAAAGATAAATAAATAGCGTATAGCCAAATAGGATGCTGGTGAAAAGCGGATTGAAGGAAAAGACAAACAGATAACTTGCGATTATCAGTAGGTAGTTTTGTGTTTTCGCATGTTTTTGTAGCATCCAATACAAGAGAAAGAAAGCAACAAAGGAACCAAGGAACTCAAAAGAAAAGAAATTCATATTAAACTCTGGTCAATCATTTTATTTCAATACTAGTTAATATTGAGGGATATTATATTTACTGCCTATCCCAATAGGGCTATTTTATTTGCCCTTCTTTGCCATAAAGAGCGAACCTGGGCAGTGCTCAAAATCCTCACGTACTACGTGTACGCTCCGGTTTTTCCGCGCTGTCCGTGTTCACTGTTCATTGATAAGAACGGCCTGCAACAATTACGCCTATTGAGATAGGCTCTTAATCTAAACATTCTATCAATGAAAAGAACAAACTGGTGGATATAAGAAAGTCATCCATTCCATAGTTGGTTATGGTAACGGATGATTTTGGTACTTAGCACAAATATTCAAACACAAGATATTCATGCTAATGACTTACTTAGGCCCTTAGTCGTGATCGTTCTTAGCTAACTTTTGCGCCTGAGTAATAAGCCCTTTATTGCTGTTAAATACTTTGTGCAAGTAGTTGTTGTAAGTCGAACCCAATTGTGAATATCCTTCAAGATTATCAATCAATTTGCTGGTATTGAGTGATTCCTGAAGGCTTCTCTGCTTGGCGCGTGAAGCACGTAATGATTCATAAGCGTTATGGGTATTCATATTTCTCATATAGGCTTTGACCGAATCATTGATAGTCGGATAGGCGGAATAACCTTTTATCTTACCTTGGGTTTTCTTACAGTTGTTACCGCAACGCATACCAAATAAGTTGTTATTCTGTTGTGCAAGCTTAGATGTTCCCCAACCAGATTCTGTTGCGGCCTGAGTGGCAACAAAATGGGTTGGGAT
The DNA here is from genome assembly GCF_035181445.1 of Photorhabdus africana. Taxonomy (NCBI): domain Bacteria; kingdom Pseudomonadati; phylum Pseudomonadota; class Gammaproteobacteria; order Enterobacterales; family Morganellaceae; genus Photorhabdus; species Photorhabdus africana. The sequence goes on along the minus strand of NZ_JAXBVE010000056.1, from coordinate 15,593 downwards.
GATGTCAACACGACTTAGTAGCTTGTTCCAGTTAACTTTTTTAGGCGAGCTGCTACAGCTCACGTTGTAGTTTTTACAAATTTGTTGCAGGCGCTTGATATCCTGTATAGACCAATGTTTGGCATTTTGGTGTTCCAGTAGCCATTTCCGTTCCTGCATAATTTGTTGATTGTGTTGATCAATCACGGGGACAACAACATTTAAAAACGCTTTCTTACGTAGGGTGCCCGAAGGGTATTTTCGCAAATCTGGCAAATTGCTTTGCATGCCATTGTGAGAATACTCTATGCTTTTAGCAGTGCTAGTTGAAGCATGACTAAAAGCGGAAAACAATAGTGAGATAAAGAAAGCGAAGATGGCAGTTGTCCTCATCGTTTGAGAGGGCATTGCTTTTCCTCGTTTGCTCTGAATAAAAAACAAGCTGATGTTAGCAAAATAAATCCAGCATAGCCAGAGTTATTAGTGATTCATAAATATATTTTCTGTAATGAAAATTATTATTTTGCTAATTTGTTCTGTGGTTTTTTATTAATTTATATATGGTTATGTGCTGTTTGTGTACAAAATATTGCCTGTCTAGGTTGAATTATTCATCAGATATGATCATGATTTTTGAGTTAATTTTGTGCCTTCAAGTCGCCTTATCAAAAGAAAAGTGATTTGTAAACCAGTTAGTATAATATCGGAAGTGATTAAACTTAGCTTTATATAGTACTGTTAATTATAGTACTGCCAATCGTAAGAACACCGCAGCGAGTAATAAACTAATTGATATTAATATTGCCGTTATAAGAATAAGTATCATTTTCATAAAAAGGTAACCCGTTACCGATATGGTCTCTTTCCTCTGTGAGTTAAAACTAAGTCGTATCTGTCAGGCTTGAGATAATTTCATAATAGAGCCATTGTTATTGGTGCGGTGCAGGATATTCGATATGGTTCTGAATGTTAAGTTAAAATAAGTAACAATGTGTTACAAATATTTACTTCGGGTGATATTGTAAGAATATAATAATGGAGGTGTATATGATAATAAAAAAATTTTAATAATTTATTTGTTGATAATATAAATATTTATCTTTCTATTTTTATATTAAAGGTGTTTTTGGAGAGTAAAGTTTATATTATTCTTGGGCTCGGTTAAGTCATTTTTCACATTTATGTATTACGTGTAATTATATTGTCTTCTGAGATTTTTATTTCTAATTTATTTGTATGTCATTGATTTTTAATTTATTTTTAATCATTGTGATTGAATGTTTTTATATATTTTATTTTTGTTTTTATGTGGTTTTTTTGTTGTGTTATTATCCTTAAGATATATTTTTGTTTCTGGTTGGTTGTTTTTTTATTTATTGTTTAATAAGGTTGTGAAATATTATCTTGATATTATTTTTTTAATTTTATTGATAAATTAAAATGTGTTTTTTCTATTTTTCATAGAATTACACTATTTTATTGATAAATTAAGCGAGTTTGAATAATTATTTAATGCTAGGATTATCATTGTGTTACATCAATTCAGGGTAGGTTATAAATGTAAATGAATTTTTCTATAGAAACACTTTATTACAAATTATTACTTATTGAAACATAAAATTTTAATTCGAATGAGGGAAATAAGAGGCATCTCCTTTGCCTTTTGATTAATTGTATTCAAAGTTCAGTACAGAAGTTGCTTTCAGTTCCCCTGCTATGATGTTTTGGGGATCATAAACGTGGTAGTAAGCATTAAAGTCGATGGTAAAGTGTTTATCGATGACATTGCCTGAGTTTTTGCTGAATAGTAGCGTTGCGCCGTGGGATGAGGATTGCGAAGCACTGAAAGTTATCGGCGTTGAATCACTTGTCTGAGAAACACGGATACCAACACCTTTAGCGGCACCTGCTTTGCTATCAATTAAAGTTCGATTGTCATTTGGCAGCAGATTATTACTGCTCAGGTAAGCTTTAACTGAGCGTGAAGTTTTACCATTTTGGAGATATTTGCATTCAAAGTTAAGGGTAAAAGGTGTTTCTCCTTTATCTGTTCCGTTAAGCAATCTAATGCGGTTGACTTTTGGCAAATTCACTGTTAACCCCGCATTTAAGAAGTGACAAGTTGTATCTCTGTGATTAAAAATCATTGTGACGGGTTGGTAATAGATATCTTCAGAATGTGTCGGCCACTCCCAGGTAAGAATAAAGGTCAGGAAATCAGTGGCAAAACGGAGAATGGCATCAAGGAGTCCTATGTTGGTGGTATCCATCGCAATTACCGCAGTTTTTAATGTTGCAGAATTGCCGGAAAAGACGTGAATATTACTACCACCGGGTCTGCCGCTCAGTAACTTTATATTAAGCGTAAATTGGGCTTGCAATTTGCTGGCCGGGTATGTGTCGTTACTGTTTCCCAGATTAATACTGTTGCTAGGAGAAAGATTCGTGATAGTCACTTCGGCATAATTTTTGCCGCCATTGAATCCTAAAACAACTTTGTTTTTGGTAAAAGGCGAACCGTTAGCAACAGAATTTTGTTTCCATAGTGAATTTCTTGTACATGTAAAATAGCCAGAATATTGGGTGTTGAGTATCCAGGTTGCATTACTGTTCAGAGTGAGATGATCTGTCATATCAACCAAGATTGCCGGTGCTGGTATTGCATATTTGGGTTGGCAATCTGCATAGGCTATGCTACTGCTCAGACTGATTATGGCCGCCAGATACAATGGTTTAAGATACAATGGCTTAAGATATAATGGTTTAAGTTTCATTATTTTCTCCTAACGGCAAATATTGGCGCTTGAGCTTATTTCAGGCTGTGGATCATTTATTATGCAGCTCTTTTCGCCTAGTTGACCGATATGGACATAAATTTGCGGTGGTAATTTTTCTACTCGTAGGAAAACCAGACTACCCTGACCAACGTATCCTAAGCTGTTACCTTCTGAATCGACAATTTCAGTACCGAAAGGTAAAGGTTTACCATCAGCCTGAGTGGCGTAAAAGACAAAAGTCTTCCGCTGGTCTGTTTTAAATCCGATATGGGTAATCGCACCGGAATATGGCGCAACATCTCTGATGTTACCGATAAGTTCAGCGGCATCTTCTGGCACTTCACTGGTATCTAGCATGATGGCATTTTTACGATAAGGAGAAAGATAAGGTATCAGCAACTTACCGCTGTTATTTGTCACCATGCTTTTATCACCATTCACAGAAGCGTTTGCTGTGCCCGGTGCATCAATGATGGCGAAAGTTTCCCCAACTTGATTAGCAGCCAGAATTCCGCTTCGATAAGCAACTAAACTGCCGGTTGCGCCAAGCCCCATTTGTCGGTACTCCTTGGATTGGCTATAAGAACTACTCAATGTGGAAACGGATGTTTTGTAGGTCAAATTTGCACTGGTTGTTGTCGAACCACTTTTCTGATCTGAAATGTTGAAGTGGTAATTTAAACGGTTGTTTGGGCCTGCGCTGCCGCTTAATCCTAAGTTACCGTTGTCATAGTGACTTTCATTGATTGAGACATTATTGGTCAAATAGGCAGGGTAGCCAAACAACTCAAAAGGAACAGACAGCATCAGATAATAGCGCTGTTCCTCTTTACTTTCTGTTTCATTGATATTGTATCGGACACGGCTTGCTGTCAGGGAATAATTGATTTTCCCCAGACTATTGGAATACCCCATTTGATATTCTCTACTTTTATTCTGGGTTCCCCAGTAATTACGAAATGTTCCCGAAAGAAAAAGTGAACCTGCACGACTACCAAGATTCTGGTTCAAATTGATATTAAAGGTATTTTTTTGATGAGAATAATATTGTTGGTTATATCCGTTGCTTATCCAGTCATGCAGATCAATCGCATCGATTAGGGTGAGATAATTTTTAGTTGAATAACGATAAGCCGCCAGCGAAAAATTTGTTTTTGTTTGTGGGACATAGCGGCTATAAGCCAATTTGTAGCTTTGGCCTTTCATGGTTGGGCTATTATCAAATTTGGCGCTGGACTGTGAAACGTCAATTGAGACAGCGCCAATAGGTAGATTAAAGCCACTACCTAACAATAGTGAGTAATAATCTTTACTGATAATGGTGCCTGTATAACCGGTCAGGACATTATTAAAACCATATTGATAGCTGGCTTGAAAAAAGTTTGGTTTATAACGACTATTGGCAATATGTGTTTTACCTGCACTGATATCATATTTGCCAAGACCTTCTTTCATCATATTAGGAACGGATGAAAAGGGAACGGTAAAACTGTTAGTACGTCCGTCTGCTTCCGTCACTTCAACTAGCAAATCACCACCTGAACCTGTGGGTAAAATAGTATCAATAGCAAACGGCCCGGGTGGTACATTACCTTGGTAAATAACAACATTATTTTGGGTGATTTTTACCAGAGCATTAGTCTGCGCAACTCCCCGAACGATAGGGGAAAACCCTTGCAAGGCATCGGGGTACATGCGCATATCGGTTTTCAAATTGATACCTCGGAAGCGGAAAGAGTCGAATAAATCGCTTGATGTATAGCTGTCACCAATGCGAAATTCTGAATTAATTGATGAAATTCCTCGTTGCAGATAACGGGTATTGTTACTCCATTTATCACCATTTGAACGCGTATAGTGATAAGAGGATTGATCACGTAATTGCCAGCCAAATAGATTCAAACCGCTATTAAGTGACACGTAAGCATTATCTTCATCTTCACGGTCGCGGTTTTGTTTATTCCTATTCTGAGTATGGTAATAGTTGGCATTGTAGGACAGCATAGCGCCGGGGATACCTCTGTCCCAGAACGCAGGATCGATATAGCCTTTTAGCTCGTTTTTGATATATGCCTGCGGGACGACCAGATGCAGGCTGAGTTTAGGAACATCGAGATTAGCGGTTCCTTCATGTATTATTTTAGTAAGAAGAATTTCATCTTTGGATAAATTCGATTCTGGTAATTGGTTTTTATCAATTTTTATACCTAACCTGGGAAGATCTTCATTAAGTAAGTAAATATCTTTGCCATCGTTCTGGATATTAATATCAAATCTTCCTTTCCAGTCATTATTCAGATATATGTCAATACCATAACGACCAGTGGGTAGCTCTGAAGTGGAATAAAATCGGGATAAATCCGCTTTTGCAGATTCACCAACCAGAAAGTCAGTATTAAATGTTGTGGCATAGCATAAACAATCTGTATACAGAAGGGTGCCTATTATCAGAGCTAACGGACTAATTTTTTGTCTTATCATGTTCTATGCTATGCCAGTAATATCACTATTGAAGTGGTAAAGTTAATTTATTTATAGCACCAAAATCATCAACAATAGCTAGAGTTAATTTGTCTCCAACTTTTACTTTTTCATTGGTACTGAATGAATGAGAAGAGAGCGGTTTTATAATTGTTCCTTCATTGAGTAAGTTAGGTTGAGTGTCAGAAGATTTAAGGCCGACAATATTCATGAAATAGGGTGATGCATTTTCCAATTTTAGTTGGCTACCCTCACGTTTTAATACAATATGTTGTTGGATCTGTTTAGGTAAGATAGAAAGCTTATCAGGCCGGTAGAAAAATTTGATCCGGGTACGAATCGCGATTTGCATAACGTTTTTATCACTAATATTTTCTGCAACGGGAGGAATATCCAGAACATTTAAATAAAACAGCGATTCACGATCCGTGGGTAGATTGTTACTGATGTATTTAATTCTTAATTGTTGCCCGTTATTGCCATCAATTTTGACGACTGGAGGGGTGAGTAAAAAGGGGACTTTAGCGGTTTCAGGTGTTGAATTAGGATCGCCATCATCTATCCAGGATTGTACCAGAGAGGGTTGATCCCCTGCATTTAATAATTGAACTGATACCTCTTTATTACTGGCTGGGTAAATAACACGTGTTGTGTTAATAACGATGTTAGCATGAGCAGATAAAGTCGTTATCCCTAATAATATAGTTAAAAATAATTTCTTCATAACGTTATTTTTGCCAAATTAAATAAGCCTATTTATCTAAATAGGCTTTATTTATTGTAGTATACCCGTCATCTTTCAAGTTACCTCTTTGTTGGCTGCACTCACTCACCCCGGTCACATAGTTATCTATGCTCCCGGGGATTCGCTCCCTTGCCGCCGCGATGCATCTTGAAATCCATAGGGTATAAATCATTATAAATAAGTAACGTGATAAGTAACCATTGTTACTATTTTACCGTGATCTGCATCACCAGCGCCTACTTTGTAATATTTCGCATAGAAATCGACAACTTCAGGTATTGTCTCAGAGCCTTTGATTCCTGTATCAAACGCTTTATTCAGCATAATAGGGTTATTTTCTTCGGCGTGTTTAACAATCGCGATACCTACGTTTTTCGGCTTACCATTTGCATTGAGTTCTTGGTTAACCAGGTACTTAGCATCGTTAGAAATAGTATGTGATGATGAGAACTGGATTTTCAACATAGAGGTTGCTGGATCAAAACCAACGGCTTTGGATTGGCAGTTAGAAAATTCTAGTGAAAATGCTTTCTTACCAAAATCAATTAAGCCTTCTTTTTGTCCGGCTTGAGTGACTGAGATCGGTTCCAATATAATCGACAGATTAGCTGAAGCACCACCATTAATAGTACAAGTGGCATCAGTGACTGCACCAGAGAAATGTAATGTACCGCCAGCAGCATCATTGGCTGCAACAGCAGAACCTGTAGCAAAAATAAGCGCGGCGGTGGTTGATAACGCTAGTTTATTCATTTTTCCTCTCCAGGAGTAGGGACATCTTAATTGGCTTTATCAGGGGGGTGAAGATAGGGGCCCTGAATCCCCAAATACATCATAAAAATTAAAAAAACAATATGAGTTTTTATCTATTAAATTGATTTAATGTTGTAAATTTAAAATAAAAATCAATATATTATATAGTTGAAAATAGTTTAGTAACTTGAGTTTTGGTTGAATAAATCTAATCGTTGATAATGTAAGTTATTATTTTATCTACTTAGATAAAGCTGATATTGTTTATACATACTTATAACTTAGAAACGTATATTATAGACGATTAAACCTATTTAAGAAGGGATTTTTATTATTTGAGTTAAATTAAGAGTGAAAGTCTAATTTTTCGATAAAAATAAGTGTAATACACAGATTAAGAGTTTAATTAAGAGTTATATTCTTATTTTTGTGATTTTTTTGAAATTTTATTTCTTTTTTTGGTTGTTGGGCTGGTTAATATTTTTGTAATTTTTTGATTTGTTTTTTTAGATGTTATGTAATATTAATTATTTTATATCAGTTGTTTATTGGTGTTTTATCTTTGTAAATATTTCAATACGATTTTTTTATCCTGTGAAATAATGCATTATTGATGTAGGCTTTCTCTTTATAGATTAATTTAAGTATGTTTGGCATAGTTTAGTTTTATTATAGATGATGTTGAGTTTATATTATGATGTAACATTATGGAAATAGTAAATTATAATTGATGATATTTCAATGGGATTATTGTTTGATAAATAGTAATCTAAAATCTGCCATATATTTTAACTCATAATGTTATATTCATTGATTCATAGAAAATATATGAATCAATGATTCTCTTGTTGTTCTTTTGCTTTTTCTGCCAATTGTGGAAAATCAAGTGCAATCCAGTAGCTTTCTGGTACAGGAAGATCTTTCATTTGGCGGCTAGGCCACAATTGTAATTCGGCCAATTCAGATAATCTGTAGCCAGTATATTGTTGTGGCAGGGTAAGTCTGAGTGGAACTTGCTGTTCTGTAGGCACCATATTAGGGGTACGATCGCTGTGAGTATGGAAATCACGTTGAAGGATTAAACGTTTATCAGGCACGCGACGTTTGCTGTCCCACCAGATACCATCAACCTGTTCAAACATTTTCCGTGTTTCATCAGGGGATAAGGCTTCTAGTTCACGTAGTGCAGGAGGCAGAATAGCTTGCATTGATAGACGGTACTGTTTCATTGACGGTACTTGCCCAGCCAGTATCAAAGAGAGGGAAAGACGAGCGCCTAATAGATTGGAGTAGAGATCTTCAGGAGAGAACGCAGATACTTTTTCAGAAAATCCCGGTACAGACTGATAACCGTACCATTGGGCGATTTCATGCCATGCAGCAAGTTCAAAAGCCAATTTTGCGGCTAGATAAGCAGTTAAGGTATAACGTTGTTCTATCGATGCGGGTGGTGTGAATTGATAGAATTGGATACGGCGTAATGCTAATTCGCTGCTGAGTTCTATTTGCCACTCTTCTCCAAGACGAGGCCAGATTTGACTGAACAGAAAAACCGCATTATCAGCGGTATCCCGTACATGGGAAATATCGATGAATCCGCCCCGGCGGGTATATATCATCCCCACTTTTTCATTACTGAGCCCTGTTAATGAAGCAACGGTACCAAAAAAACTGTTGTTATAATTATGTGCCCCAAGATTATCGGCATCCAGCACATTACTTATGTGGTAAAAAGGTACTGGAATGGTCAGTAATTCAGTTTTTAAATTGTAGCCAAAAGCACAGCAAGCTCTTAATCCTTCGGGAGAGGGAATCGGAGCAAGAACCGGCCATGCACGGGTGGCTTCGGCGGTTGTTTCACTATTTAAGTCAGGTTGTACTGGGGCGATTGAAGAAAAAGTTCCTTGGCATCCTGTAACTAACGTTAAAGCCGCAATCCATAAACGCAATTTCAAAATGCCTCTCCCACCTGAAAATAAAATCCATTGCTCTTTTTACCGATACCAAAATCCAGCCTGACATTCATTTTAGGTTTAAATTCAAAACGATAGCCTGCGCCAACGGTGGGTAACCAGTTTTCTGAGCCAATATCTTTTGCATAATGGCTTAGAGTGCCCGCTCCTGCCCACAAAACAAATCCGTGCCGCCAGTCCAATTTGTGCCGATATTCCAATTGGGTGCTGATAACATTTTTGTCCCGGTATCTGCCTTCATAATATCCGCGCATCCGATGACTATTACCTAGCATTGACAGCATATTCCAGGGCACTTGGCCGTCAGTGAAACGACCATAACTATCGAATGCCAGTACAGATTTTTCATCTAATTGATAATAGGTGCTGTATTGCATATCAACGGTATTAAACCGGCGGTCACTGCCTAATGCCGGGGAAAAATGGGTATAGGTAATATCAAGAACGTGTCCTTGATGAGCGTTAGGCAGAAAATCCCGAGTGTCATAGCTGAAATAGGCACTGACGCCCGAACTCAATATGGATCGGCCATCGTTTTCTGCTGCAAAAAGTTTTTTAGCACCGTTATCGGGATCTTTGGCGTGTAATGATGAAAAATTCCAGCCAGCGCCTAAATAGGTAGAATCAGCAACTCGATAGAGAACTCTGGGTTGTAAGTGCAGTTCCTGTGAGTGATATTTTTCTTTGTGATCATCTGTCTTACCTGCTTGATATCCTGTTCCCCAGTAGTAGGTGGGAACGTTGTTCAATGTACCGGAAAGAAAAAAACGCCATTGATCATCAGCAAAGAAATTGTAGTTATCAAATGTGAAGCCAAAGGCGCCTGTTGAAGAGGCAAATCCATTCAGGGAAAGAGAAGAGATTTGGCTGGTATGATCATTATCATCTGGCCGATAGAGACCAATGACAGCAACACCGAGACCGGCACCTAACTCTGGAGTATAGAAAGGGCCGGGTAGAATGCCCCAGTCAATCGCTTTACTGCTGTCATAGGTATTACTGCCACCTAATTTTTCTAGCCAGCCATCGATTTTTTCCCTGCTGAGTAGTGCTTCGCCATATGAGAAATCAGAAATAAAAAGGCTGACTAAAGCCAGCCCATATAAAGTACAGCGGATATTCATTAAAAGCGAAACTCTCCTGAAATATAGCAGCTGTTACGTTTGTTAAAGCCAACTTCAGTTAGCAGATTGAAGTTGCGTGTGACTTCCAGTCTTGCACCAACGGTATTATTCCAGCGGGATGCAACATGCTGTTTTACTTTGAATTTCATACTCTCATAATCGTCGAATGCACTTACTAATTTATCAAACATGGGGGGTAAATCCAGATTACTAATATTTCCCTCAAATTTCTGAGTAATTTTTTGGTACATACCACCGGTCCATACCTGCAATTTGGTATTTCCTTGGCTTGGGATGATTGGCTGGAATATAAACTCATAACCAACACGTGGTGTAACAACCAGAGCGCTAATTTTACCATCCAGAATATCTAGATTAGTGTAGGTATAGTTAGTATCAAGTGTACCGAAAAACTGATCGTAACCTCCTGCTAGAGTAAAACCGCCACCATAGGTTTTACCTTTAAAGTCCAATTTGAAAGGAATATCTTTCATCTCAGGAATAGGGAAGCCACCAAATCTGATTCCCTCAATGTTGGTTTTCGATGATCCTTTTGTCCAACCATAAACGCCATAAACATTCAGAAAAGGTAAAACCCAGGCATCTAGTTTGAGCATATGCGACTCATTCTTTTCCCTAGTTTTGCCTGTCTGGATATCCAGAGCATCTTCAAAGCCTGGGGTATCCGGTATAATGATTTTAATATCATCGACAATGATATTCTGCCGCATATTCATATAACCGTAACTAGCGCCAAAAGGTTCCGGTAGGTCATAACCCTTAGCTTTGGCTTCGTCACCCCAAATCGGGAGTACCCGTGATTCTTGCTTATTCGGTTTTCTGGATAAACTACCATCAGCAGTCGTTTGGTTTCCACCGGACTGGCTGACAGAGAGAGAAAGAATTGGGCGGTCATCTGCATAGCTATAAGGGATCGCCAGACAGGATGAAATAACAGCTAACTTGCTAATATCAGAAAATTTTATGTCAAAAAAATTCATAATAGGAAGCTCGGTTTTGCTAGTAGGGGAATTAAAGTTTTCATTTAACGTTATTGATTTCTCACCGTAATATTTAAAGCGCAACAAACCCGGCAAATTAGCACAAGTTGTATGGATAAGAAATATCATAAGATGCTGAAAAGTATAATTTTACTGTTTGTTTAATGAGCGTTTTTGTTTTTCTCAGGCAAAGATAAAAGGATCATGGTTATTACGCCACCGATTAATCCCCAGAATGCAGCGCCTACGCCAAATAATGTTACGCCAGAAGCGGTGATTAAAAATGTTATTACCGCAGCGTCTCGTTGTTTTTCATTCTGTAATGCTTGTAGCAAGCTGCCAGAAATGGTTCCAAGCAATGCTAATCCGGCGATAATATGAATAAGTGCCGCTGGTAGAGCACTGAATAACATACTGATTGAACCACCGAACAAGCCCGCTATCAGATAAAACACGCCCGCTACGGCAGCGGCCATATAACGGCGATTCGGGTCAGCATGAATTTCCGGGCTCATACAAATCGCGGCTGTAATGGCGGCAATACAGACGGAAAAACCACCAAAAGGTGATAAGATCAGTGAGATGAGCGCAGTCCAGCTTATCAGTGATGAAACAGAAACCGGATACCCTGCGGCTTTTAGTGTGGCAATGCCGGGTGCATTTTGAGATGCCATTGTAACGATAAAAAATGGGATACCGATACTCAATAACGAAGAGAGTGTGAAACTGGGCGCAACAAATTCAGGGATAGCAAATGCCGCTGTGGATTGTTGTTCAAAGTGAATATCTCCCTGTAAAGCGGCGATAATCAGTCCTGATAATAGTGTTAAGATGATGGCATAGCGGGATAAATATCTGCGTGTCAGAAGGTAAGTTAAACACATTCCGGCAGTCAGTACGAAGTTGACTGAAAATGAGGAAAAGGCATCCAAACCAAAGCGTAACAGAATACCGGCGAGCATGGCTGCGGAAAGTGCCTGTGGAATATAGTTCATCAACCGGGCAAACAGGCCAGTAATACCGCATAGCAAGATCAGCGCTGAAGCAAAAATAAAGATACCAATGGCTTCGTTGATTGATGTTCCTGGTAGCGTTGTCACCAGTAGCGCAGCGCCCGGTGTTGACCATGCGGTAAGGACGGGGGTGCGGTAATAAAGCGATAGCCCCAGGGAGCTGATACCCATTCCAAGCCCTAGCATACTCAGCCAGCCACCGATCTGTAGGGTTGTGGCACCCGCAGCTTCCGCGGCCTGAAAGATAATTGCCGCTGAACTGGTATATCCAACTAAAACAGCGACAAATCCGGCGGTGATTGCCGGAAAAGAGAGGTCACGCAGAGAAATTGCATGGCGCATGGTGGTCTCCATTTAAATTATTTTGGTTAAAAGTATCTGAATTTGGCTATAATTTTGTTGTAAAACACATTTATCCGTAGTGAGCTTCCTCGCACAAACTTTGATGACAACATTATATTCGATAACAACACAATAACTGATAGAGATTGCTGGAATTCCAACTAATTGAATATTATCGTAAAGGTAAGTCAGTCATAGGATAAATTTTTGCCGAGAAATTTGAAGCTAAAAATAACTATATTCTATAATAAATTCTTATAATTATATGGAGCCTGCTAAATGGAAAACTATGTTCGCCCTGTTTTAACGTTACCGGATAATGCGGAACGATTATTATTGCACTCTTGTTGTGCTCCTTGCTCTGGTGAAGTGATGGAAGCGCTACGTGCCTCTGGAATTGATTACACCGTCTTTTTCTATAATCCGAATATTCATCCAAAACGGGAATATTTAATTCGCAAAGAAGAGAACATTCGCTTTGCGGAGCAACACAATGTGCCATTTGTCGATGCGGATTATGACAGCGATAACTGGTTTGAACGTGCTAAAGGCATGGAATTGGAGCCAGAAAGAGGTGTTCGCTGCACCATGTGCTTTGATATGCGTTTTGAGCGTACTGCTTTGTATGCTTATGAAAATAATTTCAGCATTATTTCAAGCTCATTGGGCATTTCCCGCTGGAAAAACATGCAGCAGATAAATGATTGTGGAAAACGAGCGGCAAGTCAGTATCCGGGGATTCAATACTGGGATTACAACTGGCGTAAGCAAGGTGGTTCAGCTCGGATGATTGAAATTAGTAAACAGGAAAGATTTTATCAGCAGGAATATTGTGGTTGTATTTATTCATTGCGTGACACGAATAAACACCGTAAATCTCAGGGACGGGATATCATCAGGATTGGTGTTAAATATTATGGTGATGAAGATACTGAAGGGGCTTGTTAAGCTTTTCACGATAGCCTGTTGAGGGGGGGATTTCCCCCCTGAATTTACAGTTATGATACGACTAAACTTGTGTCATAACGATTGCGGACATAATTGTGGACATAATAATAGTAGTTTTAGGCTGGAAAACTCAGTGAGTCTTCTTGGCTTTTTTGCTTGTTGTCTTCTGGTGTGAGCGTTGTTTAGGGGCGGTTTTGCCAGATTTCTTCTCTGCTTTGGTATTTTCCATATGGGAAGACGTCGCCTTGGTATTCGAAGATTGGGGGGCGGGTGTGCTAGGTGCAGCCAATACCGCGCCAGAGAATAACAGTGATAATACAGTTATAGATAAGCCTAAACGTGTCATGATAATTTTCCTGTGTTTTAACTTTGTTTCACTTGCTGGAATACACTTTGAGCGACTAATGTAAGCGACTTGCTATTCCAGATTTGTTTTAACGCACAGTGAGTATACGGGCTTGATCATTAATTCAGCAATTTAAGATAATGCTTTTTTATAGGTTTTTATAATTCGTTGAAGAATCGTTGAAGTTTTTGGGCATAATTTGCCTGATAACAGAGGGCGTTTATTTAAAGCGGTGGGTTTTCTATTGACATGTATACCCCGGTGTTCGTATTCATTGTTCATTCATAAGCAGGTTTTCACAAGCGGTAATTAATTATTATTGCCAGTCTGTTTGTACACTGTTTATAACTTATAGGTTATAGAAAATAATCATGTTTTAATAAAAATGAAATAAACATGGTCTATTTTTATTTTTGCTGGAATACGTTATTTTTTAATTTTAAGTATCTCATTAAAATAATATTTTCTAAGACTTTTGGTGTATATTAAATGAAAATTGGAAACTGTATTTAATGGTAATCGGTATTCAATTTCAGAAGGAAATAGTTATCTCTAAAGCGTTACACCTATAGTAATTAATTAACATAGGTATAATCTAGTGGAATTATCATATATACCCTATTGCTTTTTATTTAGATAGATTAGAGAGAAATATTATTATAACTAATTTCTATCTCTTTTGTGGACAATGGTGAAAACTATACTATTATGAAATTGGTGCATTGAAATAATTAATGCTGATATATACCCTATGGATTTCAAGATGAATCGCGACGGCAAGGGAGTGCAGCCAACAAAGAGGCAACTTGAAAGATAACGGATATAACAGTTCAGTAACTACATCACAGTCTATAATAACAGACTGAGCATATTAACGCTCTATTAGGGAAAAACTTATACCGTTCATGATGAAAAGGCAATGAGGCGTCATGATAACTCATTGGCTGTAATCGGAAAAGTAATGTTAACCAAGTGGAGATAGATATATGTCTAAATACAAATTAAACCGATATTTATTAGCGAGTTCTATATTATGTTTTTTCACATCAGGAAATGTTATTGCCGCCAACCCTAAAATATCTGCATATTATCTGAGTGGGCCTGCTGCACAGGTGGATACTCAAGAATATTATGCCAGCCTTGATAATTTTAAAAAATTAAGTAGAGATATCTCTAAGAACAAGAGTAACTTTAATACGTTGGTATTGTCTTTCGTCCAGCCTGGTTTTGTTAATTATGAAAAAAATAGCCTGAAATGTTCAGGATTGTTTGGTTATACCTGTACTTCTGGTCAAAGTATTAGCACCAAAGAAGCTGAAAATGCTAGGGCTGATTTTATGGCATTAAAAGGTGTGATTGCTGATTTAAAATCTCATGGTGTGAGCACTTATATTGCAGTAGGTGGATGGAACTTTAGTTGTTATCCAAAAATTTATGATATAACTGCCAGCAAAAAAGATGCTTGTGGTAATGAACCCGGTGCGGTTTATGACATCTTCCCTAATCCCCTGACCAAAATTCCTCGATTTGACAGTACTATTACGGGTAAAGCAGCAGATAAGGCATATAGAAATATTGTCAATTTGGCTGCTAACTTGGGAGTCGAGGGAATTGATGTGGATTATGAAGAATTCTGGCACGCTGATATTAATGCAAAAAGCTGGAAATTAACGCCTGACTCAATCAAGGTTCCCCTTAATAACAGTGAAACTCTTATTACATCAACTTTAATAGCAAAGGGACTCGGCGGTTATGTTTATGATGCGTCAATGAAGATTGTTCCTGGCGCAGAAAAAATTCCCCGTGCAATGCCTGCAACCGTGGATAAATTCGCCGCTATTTTAAAATCTTTTTACACTTCAATTAATGCCGTTAAACCATCACTTAAGCTAAGTATTGCAGGTCCTGCAACCGGAGGTATCCCGAATATGTCCGCTAATTGGGGAACCAATGCGAGGAATAGTGATATTTATGGTGGTGCTTGGTGGGGAGGAAATCTCTATCCTTCATTCCGCACCTAATTCAGGAATAAACCGCTTTATATTGTGCACCTAATAAACTCAAAAGCTCATGGTGGTAAGATTGCATTCCTGTCACCATTTTATGTTCTT
>NZ_JAXBVE010000055.1:0-25934 GCF_035181445.1 Photorhabdus africana | reverse complement strand
CTCTTTTAGCTGCGGCTGAATGGACACTGGCTGCTTGTGCAGCGGGATTAGTCGCCGTTGGTGTGATGGAAAGCACCAAAGATAGAGAAGGTGAACAAGACAAGGCAAAAGCGAATACACAAACAATTGCTTCGTCCCGTACCGAATGTGAGAAATGTCCGGCAATTGGCAACGTTACGATGGTTTGGGAAAAAACCACATCGTATTCAGAAATAACTATTGCTTATCAAACAAAAATTGCCGGGACAATATACAACCCTGAATTAAACCTAATTGAAACTTGGTTATGCATGGATACAAATTTTGATGGTTGGAAACCTGCAAAGTGCTTATTTCTTGAGGCCAAAGCCAAATATGATCAGTTTTTTAAGAATGGTGAACCAGATTGGATTTTTGGTGAGTTTAGAAAAACACCTACCAGCAAAACAGGGGCAGAAAGTACAATTTGGCAAGCAGAAAGACAAAATAGGGTATGCATAGGATTGAATAATATTCCAAAGTCTCATTGGCATTTTTTGCAGCCTATATCTTATGAATATTTTTCTGAAATGTTTATGCCTTTTACTAACATTAAAACATTTCATACGCCAATGAGTTGATCAAAAGCCTATAGCTATTGCTGAAAATTTCAAACAGGATTAATGATTATGAGTTTAATACATCCAAGAATAAAATTGTTTCACGACCTTAATGAGCCAATAACACCTGAATTGGCGTTAAGGGATGCATATCAGATAATGCAGAAAATAAATAATATTAGTAGTAACCCAAGTTATTGGCATTTACCAGGATATAGTTTAGAGGAAATAGAGGAAAATAATGTATTTACTGATACTGGTTTTACTGAATATGCTATAAGCCAGCTTACAGAAAATTATGATAAAGATGCAAAATATCTTATAGCTACTTTATTTGACATCCCAGGTGACATTGAACTTAAAAATAGAATTTTTTATCAAAGCAGTGATGTAATTTACAATAATAGACTAGGGAAAACAAATATATCCATTGATCTTAACTTAGTGAAAGAAAAATTTAAGATTCAAACTATTATAGAGTTTGTTAAAGCTTTAGCATCTACTCGTAATTCTCCAATCGTTATGACTGAAACACGAGGATATAGATTGAAAAAAAAGCAAGTATTTCCAGACCGAATAAGTGCCGGTTGGATGCTCTATTTACCAATAGAAATAGATCCGACTTTAGTTCCAATGGCAGAAGAAATAATATCTATTTCTGATAAAAATAACAAAAAAGGCTCATTGATTATTACGACAAAAGATATTTTTGATATTGAAAATCAAGATCATATCAATAAAGCCAATGATATTGAAATCTGCTTGCGGGATCTACAAATGCTACCATTGATGACAGAGTTATAAATATGACAAACAGAGTTGCAATCCGTTTAAACGACTTAACCTATTTAGAAAAATCATCTATTTATTCCAATATTAAAGTATTTCATACCCCTTGCTAACCGAATAATTTCTAATAGGAAAAATGAATGACTATTTTATCTTTAGATATAGAAATATATACAGATTGGAAAAAGCCATTAACTCCAGACATTGCAGTTAATGATACCTATAACATCGTAAAACAATTGGAAGATATCTTCTTTGGATACTCTAAAATATGGTATTTAGGCGGAAATAGCCGTGAAGAAGCATTAACTCGGGTAGCTTTTGATGATAGAGGAATAACAGACGAATGTATAAGCGACTTTAAAGAAAATTATACAGAATAAGATCCTATAGTTATTAAAGGGATTTGGGATGGTGAAGATGATGACCGTTCATGTTCAATTTGTTATATGAATTATCGTCGAGATCGGTTAGGACAAACCCAAATAGATTTTCATATATCTATTAAAGAAAATGAATTTCAGTTATCACGATTAATCAACTTTATTAATTTTCTGATTTCCACTCATAATTCGCCTTATATTATGGTAGAAAACAATGCATATAGAATAAAAAGAAAACACTTTTTCTCAGATCGTTTAAGTGCCGGTTGGATGCTCTACTTACCAATTGAAATAGATCCGACTTTAGTCCCAATGGCAGAAGAAATAATATCTATTTCTGATAAAAATGACAAAAAAGGCTCATTGATTATTACGACAAAAGATATCTTTGATATTGAAAACCAGAAACATATCAATAAAGCCAATGATTCGGTTAAGCTCTCATAACTGGGAAACGCATTAACGGTCGCCAAGTAGCACCAACCATCATGGAGCCGAAGTAGAGTAAGAGACAGAACGTAGCCATTTCTCTGCCTCTCCTCCCCGAACCGCGCCTTGCAGCGCATCCGGCTCTCCATTTATACATGGCTCATGGCCATCGCAACGCCATATAGCAGGCTTGTGATCTTATACCACTACATCATCAAATTAGCCCGTGCACCAAAATCACGCCGATACATAACGGTCCAACGTATCTCCATATAAACAGTAAATATTGATGGTTACGCGATGATAAATTATCCGGTATGAGTGCATTGACCTTACTTGACCAACCAAAGACGAGGCAAATGATAATACCGAACAATGGCATTAGCACATTGGACGTAATGAAATCCAATATGTCGAAGATAGATTTTCCACCTAAAGTGACGTAGCTGAGAGGGCCAAACGATAAGGAAACAGGGATCCCCATTAACATAATCGATGCCGTGACTATTAAGCTGGCTTTACTACGTGACCAGTGAAAGCTCGTCTGAACATAAGCAACAATGTGCTCAAGTAGCGAAATTGCTGAGGTCAGTGCGGCCATTAATAACAATAAAAAGAAAGTAAGTGCCAGAATTGAACCACCGGGCAGGCTGGCAAAATAAATTGGCATCGTCATAAACGTTAACCCAGGCCCAACATTTGGCTTTAAGCCGGCGGCTGCCAAGGCAGGGAAAATCATCAGGCCAGCCAAGACACAAACCAGACAGGAGAGGATAACAACCCAGATACTCGATCGACCTATCCCTTTGTTATTAGGTAAATAGGAGCTGTATGTAATGTGGATACCCAAACCGATAGACAATGAAAAAAATGCCAACCCTAACGCATCTAAAATGCCTTTTCCGGTTAAACTGCTGAAATCCGGGTATAAGAATAATTTTAGCCCTTCCGATGAACCAGGCAAACGGATGCCGACAATAATTAACGCGATCATGATCAGGAATAACAGTGGCATCATGACCTTAACTGACTTTTCCAGACCTTTTTGCACACCTGATAACACAACGAAGCAAGTTAGCCCTGAAAATGCCAGATGTGCAATAATCGGCCACCACAGGTTGCTGATGAAATTGGTGAAAATAGAGGTCAATTGAGAAATATCGGTAATATTCAATTTTCCTGTACTCGCCATCACTGTGTAACCGATGGTCCAGCCACCAACAACACTATAGAAGCTATAAATACACCATGAACTAAATATCCCTATAAAGCCAACCCATCCCCAATGTTTGCCCAGTGATTTTTTAAACGCATTGACGGCAACTTCATTCGTACTACTTCCCAATATATTTTCAGCTAACAGGACCGCTAACCCAATCACAAAACTGAACAATAAAAAGACAATCAAAAATGCACCGCCACCATTTGTTGCCGAAACATACGAAAATTTCCAGATGGCACCAATACCAACGGCAGAACCGGTTGCTGCTAATATATGCCCCAGACGGGATGTCCATTGTTGACTCATTCTACCCCCGAATAGATACAGTATTAGCACATGTATCTAGACTCACAGCCGTAAGCAAAAAACCAGCAGGTGAGTTCCAAACACAACTCGCCTGCTGGTCAAACATAGGTGAGAAAATGATATTTCCTTCCCCGACGAATAGGGCAAAGCCCATAAGACCCAATGCCCAAATATTTTTAGATAATAAGTGGTATGCCATAGGGCGTTAAAACTACCAAAGGTGGACTAAAACCTAAACATTTTTTTCCTGATTTATTTAAAGTTCATTAACTCAAAGAACCAACTCTTTATCATCACTTGAACATCCAATAAACGTAGAAACCGTTAAGTTCCATAGGACGGGAATAGGCAGCAAAAATAAAATCAGCGGTGGCTTTTTAGGCGAAATGACAACAAGCATCACCAATCCCAAAGTTATTATTTATTTTACCATCATAGTATCTATTTATTTCGCCACTGATAGTCAGGCCCGTGTTTATCCTATACCCGTCATCTTTCAAGTTGCTTCTTTGTTGGCTGCACTCACTCACCCCAGTCACATAGTTATCTATGCTCCCGGGGATTCGCTCCTTTGCCGCCGCGATGCATCTTGAAATTCATAGAGAGGATTAAAAGGGTAATAAACAGTAAATTAATGAAAAAACAGCGCCAATAGCGCTGCATTTACCGTGGATAATAAATTAAACCTGATATATTTTGCACAAATAATGGGGAACCGCGTCATCAGCGTTTGAGCCAATCACTTCCATTTCTGGCAGGATATCTTTCAAGCGCTGGTGAGCATCTTGCATAATACAGCCCTTACCTGCTACCGCCAACATTTCAAAATCATTCATGCCATCGCCAAAAGCAATACAATCACTCAGTTTATAACCCATAGCTTGAGCTACCTGCTCAAGTGCATGACCTTTCGAAACACCACCCGCCATAACTTCCAGACAATTGCGCAACGAGAAACTCACATTGACTCTATCACCCCAACGCGCTTTGATTTTCTCTTCCAACGTCACCAATAGATCATGATCTCCGCAGGTAAAATAAACTTTACATACATCATCGATTTTAAAGTTGTCACGCTCAAAAAGTTGATAATGAAACACTGATTCCTGAAAAAACTCTTTCTGCTCAGGGCATTCACGATTCATATACCAGTGATCATGGCAATAATAATTCGTCAGAATATCAGCGTTATCAAACTCCATTAGACACAAGTCATGCACAATCTCAGGATCAACATTGTGACTGAAAACCAGTTCACCCACAGCATTGTGTACCCGAGCGCCATTGGAAGTAATCATATAGGCATCAATACCAAGCACATCTCGGATTTGCGCAACATCTACATGATGACGACCAGTAGCAAAAATAAAATGAATGCCTTTATTGGTCAGTAAATTAAGGGTTTCCTTGGTGTAAGAAGTTAATTTGTGATCAGGCGACAGCAAAGTGCCATCTAAATCTGAAGCAACAATGTGATACATAGTTATCATTCCTATAATTGAATCAATTCTGGTCAAAAAAATCACAAATGGCGTTGAGGGCCTGGCTACGTAATTTATCTTTTTCAAACAGGATCTCATGATGCGCCCCTTGAATAATCGAAGGTGAATGTTCTTTGATGAAAGCCCTCGCTTTATTCCGTGATTCACAAAAAGCCCGTAATCGGCAATTATTAACAACCTTATCTTCACTGGCTTTTAAAATTATCAATGGCGTCTCAATTTCTCCGGCTCTTTCTATCAGCATATCGCCAATCCAAATACTTTCCCGCACCCAGTGATATGTCGGCCCCCCGATGCGTAATTCAGGATAATCCGCGTAATAACGGAGGTAACGGCTATAACGTTCATAACTGTGTGTCAGAAGGTTTATCAAATAAGGCAACGGACGCCATTTCCCAGTGAGTACCGCATAATGGTTGCGCATATCCGGCCGCTTTTCAGCCCGGTTCACCAGGAAAGTTGCCAACCAACGTGGCATAGGAAAGTTAATACCAAACATAGGAGCACAAAGGGCTGCTGCATCAAATACCTGGCTGTGACGTAATAAAAACCCCCCTAATATTGCCGCCCCCATTGAATGAGCTAACGCATAACAGTGAGAATAATGACGAGGAAGAATTTCTCTTTCTACTAATATTTCAACGTCATCAATATAATCATCGAATTTTTCTACATGCCCCTTTTGTGGATCTGCAAGCATCCTGCTGGATCGCCCCTGCCCACGATGATCAATAATAAAAATGTCGTAGCCAAGGTGATAAAAATCAAATGCCACTTCCGAGTATTTAACATAACTTTCACTACGGCCAGGAAAGATAACAACCGCTCTATCATTTTTGACCGCTGCACAAAAACGGACATAACGTATCAGTACATTATCGACACCGATAAATTCACACTCTTCCCTGGCTTGCCAAAAATCTAATAAAGGCCCGTTGGCAAAAGCAGAGAACTGCATCTCACGATTGAACCAACTTTCTTTCAACACTTCCGGCGTCATAAGCAGTCCTCAGACTATTCAAACTCCTCTAGATGTTCACAAATTAAAGCCATAAAGACGTTACCAAAACGTTCCAGTTTCCGTTGCCCTACCCCGTTGATTAATAACAATTCATCAGCCGTAACCGGGCATTGCTCCGCCATTTCAATCAGCGTGACATCGTTAAATACAACAAAAGGCGGGATATTTTCTTCGTCAGCAATAGATTTCCGTAATTTACGTAGCTTGGCAAATAGTTTGCGATCATAATTACCACTATACGATTTACTTTGCTGGCTACGCCCTTTTAGATTCTGTATTCGTGGAACAGCCAGTTTTAGCGAAACTTCACCACGCAATATCGGACGCGCAGCTTCCGTTAATTGTAATGCAGAATAATTGGCAATGTTTTGACTGATAAAGCCTAAATGAATAAGTTGCCGCAATACACTCATCCAGTGTTCCTGACTCTGATCCTTACCGATGCCGTAAACCGGCAAATGATCATGTCTCATATCACGGATACGCTGATTATTCGCGCCTCGGAGCACTTCAACAATATAGCCGATACCAAAGCGCTGCCCAACCCGGTAAATGCAAGAAAGCGCTTTTTGGGCATCCACCAAGCCGTCATAATTTTTTGGTGGATCAAGGCAAATATCACAGTTACCGCAAAGGGTTTGTTTGCTTTCACCAAAATAGTTCAATAACACCAGACGGCGGCACGTTTGCGCTTCGGCAAAAGCCCCCATGGCATTGAGCTTATGCCGCTCAATATCCTGCTGTGTACCCACCTCTTTCTCTTCCAGACAACGGCGAAGCCATACCATATCAGCAGGATCATAAAACAGTACCGCTTCCGCCGGCAGACCATCACGCCCGGCACGTCCCGTTTCCTGATAGTAGGATTCGATATTACGTGGAATATTAAAATGCACCACAAACCGAACATTGGGTTTATTAATTCCCATACCAAATGCCACGGTTGCCACTACAACCTGTAAATCATCACGCTGAAATGCATCCTGCACCCGCGCACGCTGGCTATTATCCAACCCGGCATGGTATGGAGCAACACTCAAGCCACGTTTTTGTAAACGCTCTGATATCTCTTCAACTTTGCTGCGGCTGTTGCAATACACAATGCCGCTTTTACCTTTCTGACCGCGAATAAATAACCACAGTTGATCTAATGGTTTGTATTTTTCTATCAAGGTATAACGGATATTGGGACGGTCAAAACTGCTGATATGGATAAGTGGATTATTAAGATTCAGTAGTCGGACAATATCATTGCGAGTCGTTTCATCAGCGGTGGCCGTCAACGCAATGACAGGTAATGTCGGAAAGCGCTGCCTGAGCTGCCCCAACGCCCGATATTCCGGTCGGAAATCATGGCCCCATTGTGAAATACAGTGAGCTTCATCCACAGCCAACATGGCTGGTTGCCATTCCAGAAGTTGCTCAAGGAAGTTATCCATCATCAAACGCTCAGGGGCGATATACAGCAATTTAATCATGCCCTGACGGCAACGCCGGATCACATCAATCTGTTGTTCACGGGCCTGAGTTGAATTCAAGCAATCTGCCGCAACGCCATTTGCCCGCAGTTGATCCACCTGATCTTTCATTAAAGAGATCAACGGGGAAACAACCAAAGTTACCCCTTCCTGTACCAGTGCCGGAATTTGGTAACATAATGATTTACCGCCACCCGTCGGCATAATGACCAGACAGTCACGCCCTTCAAGAATGGTATCGATAACTTGTTGCTGACCAGAACGAAATTGCAAGTAACCAAAGGTTTTCCGCAATACCTGTTCTGCCAGTGATATCGTATTAATGACCTCTGCGGTAGACACGCTTTTCCTCAACCATATTAAAAAATCACAGACGCCATGCAAAACGCCTGAGCATTATGCTATCTCACTCTCGAAATAATTACAGCATGTCATTGAACATCATCTCGGTATAAACGCAGATTTTGTTAAACGTTATAGCCGCTCAAAAATTCTTCCCCAATTCATCTTACTCATCCCAATGCAGCGCCATAACGCCACATTTTTGCCTGCTATTTAAACAAAACTAGAGTAAATCCTTACACTTACACAGTTGTTAATGATAATAATTTGTATTAATGTTATCAAAATTGAATACCCCAAAAGTCACCTGTCTAAGAGAACCGGCATGAATACCTGGAAAAGGATGCTTATATTCGAAAATTTCAGAATTAAGCGTACCGATTTGTTTCCAGTGTATAACGACTATGTTGGATGTGATTTTTGATTATGAATAGGGATTGTTATCACCATGAGTTCACTGCATATTAACTCCGATAATCACACTCTGCATCTCAACGCAGAGAACTGGCTCCATGCCAATCGCCATCTGGTGACAAAAATATTACGTGAGCTATATCACGAAAAATTAATTAACCCTACCTATCATGGACAACAGCAATATTCTCTGACAATAGGTGACTACCAATACCATTTTCAAGCAGAAACTTATCAGCTCGATCATATTGATATTGATGCCGCTTCCGTAACCAAACTCAGGGATAATCAATCTCAGCCACTTGATGCTATTCAACTGATTATTGAGTTGCATCCGCTGTTGGAAATCCCGGAAAAAATGCTACCGATTTATCTCGACGAGATATCCAGTACGCTCTACGGTCACGCTTTTAAATATCAGTACAACCGACTTACAGCCCAAGATTTAGCTTATGCCGATTATCAAGTCGTTGAAACGACAATGAGTGAAGGCCATCCAGTCTTTATTGCCAATAATGGCCGAATTGGTTTTGATGCCGATGATTATCAGCGTTATGCACCTGAAAGCGCTAGCCCCGTGACTTTAATCTGGATTGCAGTACATAAGGATAAAGCTATTTTCTCTGCACTATCCGATCTTTCATACCAGCAATTAATAGAAGAAGAGCTAGGGAAATACCTGCCGGCCCAATTTGAACGCCACCTAAATATGCAAGGATTATGTCCATCAGATTATTATCTGATGCCTCTCCACCCTTGGCAGTGGCAGCACCGTATTGCTATCAGCTTTGCAGCAGATATTGCCAATAATCATATTGTTTATCTTGGAGAAGGGCATGATCGTTACCTTGCTCAGCAATCTATCCGCACTTTCTTCAACATTACTCAACCGAAGAAGAACTACGTTAAGACCGCCCTATCCGTGCTCAACATGGGCTTTATGCGTGGGCTCGATCCACACAGCATGGTCACAACCCCATCAGTCAATGAGTGGCTCAGCAACTTAGTCCATAATGACAGTTTCTTCCAACAGAAGGGTTTTACCGTATTACGGGAACGTGCTGCTCTCGGTTATTTCAATAACTACTTTGAATCAGCCATTAAGAAGGACAGCCCACATAAGAAAATGTTGTCAGCACTGTGGCGCGAAAGCCCAATGACGCTGTTGCAGGATAACCAACGCTTGATGACAATGGCTTCGTTGCTGCATGTCGATTATCAAGGTCATTCCGTCGTCGCAGCTTTGGTAAAGTGTTCTGGTTTAGATGCAGAAGAGTGGGTGTCACGTTATCTCGATGCTTACCTCTCGCCATTACTGCGCTCTTTCTTCACCTATGATCTGGTATTTATGCCACACGGCGAAAACTTGATGTTGGTATTGGATAATAACAGCCCGACAAACATGTTGATGAAAGATATTGGTGAAGAAATCGCTATTTTGAATGGTGATCTCCAATTGCCTGAAGAGATTAATTTCCTGCACGTCACTATCGAAGACGATATGAAAATTAACTACATCTTCCTTGATATTTTCGATTGTTTCTTCCGCTACCTGATTCCACTGTTGCAAAAAGATCTCAATCTGCCAGAAGAGCGTTTCTGGTTACTGGTTGCACGCTGTGTCCATAATTATCAATCACAACATCTGCATCAGATTGAGAAATTCCGTAAGTTCGATCTGTTTAAGCCGGAATTTATTCGTACCTGTCTGAATCGTCTACAAATGGCAAACAATCAACAGATGATCGACCTCGACGATCGCGAAAAGAATCTCAAATTCGCCGGAACCTTAGTTAACCCGCTGTACGCTTTACGCCATGAATACTCGGTTACTCTTCATCAAGCCGAACAGCAATAAATAAAAATATCAACATAGATAAATACCAGCAGATTTAATTTGGGGATGGAATGAATAATAAGAAAGTGATGTATCCGTTTTTGCAAAAGGATTCCATGATTAAAAAAACAACTCTTGCAATGACTATCCAGTTAGTATTAATGGGAAATAGCTATGCAATCGCGGCAAGTGCACAGAATAAGAGCGATAAAACCGCTGCCCAAAATGACAAGATACTCGTCACCGCTTCACGACCAGAACATGAAGGGGTGACCGAAGACACCGGCATGTACAATACCACGTCGATGGTCACCGCCACCGGTCTAAACCTCTCGGCGCGTGAAACGCCACAGACCGTCAGTGTCATCACCAAACAACGTATGCTTGACGAAAATCTGGACAGTGTTAATCGCGTCATCGATAGCACAACCGGTATGAATGTACGCCAGTTTGATAGCGATCGTTTCGGGTTTACTTCCCGTGGCATGACCATCAATAACATCCTGCGTGATGGCGTTGCGACCTACTACGACACTCGCTTTAACTATGGTGACAATCTTCTGGATACTGACCTGTTTGATCGTATTGAAGTGGTACGTGGAGCGGCTGGTTTGATGGTCGGCCCAGGCAATCCTTCGGCAGCCGTTAATCTGATTCGTAAACGTCCTACCCGTGATTTTCGTGGTGAATTCTCTGCCGGAGCGGGTTCTTGGGATAAATGGCGCACTGGCCTAGATCTCTCTGGCCCGCTAAATGACAGTGGCAACCTACGCGGACGTTTCGTTACAGCCTATCAAGCAGCCAACTCCTTTCTTGATCGCAATAACCACGAAAGATACCCGTTCTATGGCATCCTTGAAGCGGATTTGACAGAAAATACCTTGCTGACTATAGGCGTGGATTATCAACGTAATCACACCCGTGGCGGTATGTTTGGCGGTTTGCCGATCTACTTTGCCGACGGCAGCAAAACAGACTATAAACGCAGCGACAGCTATGCTCCTGATTGGGCTTTCTCAAAGATTCGGTCTTTCTCTACCTTTACCAGCCTGCAACACAACTTTGACAACGGCTGGAGTGTAAAGGGTACCTTTACTTATGATAATAATACCCTAGATGAGAAAGTTCTGTGGGCAAATGAAACTAATTTCCCTAATCGAATCACCAATATAGGTATGAAGCCAGGTAGTATGACTCTTATTGATGGCAATCGACGTCAGAAGAACTACGATCTACAAGTAAACGGTGACTACCGGTTATTTAATCGTACCCATCATGTCAGCTTCGGTTTAAACCATCAGCAACAGGATTTCCAGAACGATTACTTCGTCGCCACCTGTATGCTCAAGCGTAACTGCGCCGGACTGGGTGACTTCACCTCTCCTGGCTGGCAATATCCTGAACCAGAGTGGAGTAATACGCGAACTTATGGCTCAAAAGGCCGTAATGAACAGACCGCAGGTTATGCCGTCACTCAGATTTCTCTGGCAGATCCACTGACCTTGATCCTCGGCGGCCGGGTAACCAGTTGGCAAACACGCGGTGATAACTTTGGTACAGCACAGAATGCCAGCTACAGCGATGAATTTGTTCCTTACGGTGGGTTGATCTACAACATCACTCAAGACTTGTCGGTTTACACCAGTTACACCGAAATATTCAATCCAGAAAACCGCCGTGACCGCAATAATAAGTTACTTGCCCCAGTATCAGGACAAAACTATGAAGCAGGTCTAAAAGGTGTTGCTTTCGATAATAATCTCGACTACTCGCTAGCCCTGTTTGAAATCCGTCAGGATAATCTGCCAGAGGCGGATACCGTGAAGTTGCCGGACAATTCCACCTCTTACTATGTGATAGATGGCACCAAAACTCGCGGGTTCGAAGCAGAAATCAGTGGTCAACTGACGGATAACTGGCGTCTTTATACTGGCTACACGCAATTCCGGGCGGTAGATCCTAATGGCGCACGTATCAATATCAACACGCCGAATAAACTGTTTAAACTGTTTACCACCTACACCCTGCCAGGTGCGATGAGCAATCTGACTATCGGTGGTGGTGTTACTTGGCAAGATGAAACTTGGTCAAAAGTAAAAGGACCCG
This sequence comes from Photorhabdus africana, assembly GCF_035181445.1. Lineage (NCBI taxonomy): Bacteria > Pseudomonadati > Pseudomonadota > Gammaproteobacteria > Enterobacterales > Morganellaceae > Photorhabdus > Photorhabdus africana. The sequence continues at coordinate 13,527 of NZ_JAXBVE010000055.1, read as the reverse complement.
GAAAAACATCAATGCAAGCGAAGCAAGATAGTTTCGCGGTGGTGAACCTGATGAGCCGTTATCAATTCACGCCGGATCTCTCTTTGACGGTTAACCTGAATAACGTCTTTGATAAGACCTACTACACTCAGTTCGGCCAATATTCTCAGTATTACTATGGCGCACCTCGCAACATTGAAGCGATCTTGCGTTATAAGTTCTGAGTTTAAAGTCATAATGACACTGCGGACGGCAAACCTTATGTTTCTATTTATTTGAAGGAAAGCAAACAATGAAATTGAAGCGTTGCAAAGGGTTTGCCGTACCGTTGATGCTGTTGCTCAGTCTGCTGGCTGGCTGCGATAAACCAGCCAGTACAAACAATGTACCGTCAGACAAGCCCGGTTATCCTAAAGAAATAACTACCGCATTGGGTACCGCGGTGATTCCGCATCAACCCCAACGTGTTGTTGCCTTGGGTGCAGGAGCGGAAGATATCGTATTGGATCTTGGCATCGTCCCTGTCGGGATTGAATCCCATCGTTGGGGTGGAGATGAACAAGGTTATCTGCCGTGGTTTAAACAAGCGATACAACAGCGTGGCGAGACGTTGCCTACTGTGATAGAGATGTATCCCGAATTAGATATTGAGAAGGTAATTAGTCTCAAACCTGATCTGATTGTGGCAACCCAATCAGGCCTCACCCAAGAAATTTATGACCATTTATCACATTTCGCGCCAGTGATCGCTTATCCATCTGCCCCTTGGCTCACGACACCACAACAGCAGATTGAATTAATTGCTCGTGCGCTAGATAAACAGTCGCAAGGAGAGCAACTCGCTACTGAACTGAATGTCATATTGCGCGAATCAGGTAATACCATCCCGCATATCAGTGGCTACACTTTCGCCTATATCAAAGCGGGTATCAGCAGTAACATGCTATCGGTATACGTCAGAGGTGATCCTCGTGTCGATACTTTAATACACCTCGGTTTGACGCTACTGCCATCGGTCAGCACATTAGCCGATCCCTTCGGCAGTTTCGCCGCTAATATAGGACTGGAGAATGCCGATTATCTTAACGGCGCTGATATCTTAGTGACTTGGTTCAATAATGAACAAGAACGTAAAGCAGTGGAAGCTCAGCCACTGTTTCAATCTATCCGTGCCGTACATCAGGGAGGTTATATCCCGCTAACTGACCAATCATTGGTCGTTGCCATGTCTTACGGTACACCGCTTAGTTTACGCTGGGGTTTATCACAATTTATGCCGATTCTGGCAGAGGCAATTAAATCATCATGACAAATCCTAAACGCCGATTCCTACTGCTGCTTGGCTTAGGTCTCATGATACTGCTGACCTTCATTTGTATTATTGCCAGCCTGAGTCTGGGCGCAAAAATGTTACCACTATCAACTATATGGCATCACTATTGGTTAGGTGATAGTGGTAGCTATAGCGATCTGGTCATCAATGCCCGCAAACCACGCACGTTAATTGGCATCATGGCCGGCGCAGCACTGGCGCTTTCCGGGGCCGTAACACAGGGATTGCTGCGTAATCCGTTAGCCGAACCGGGTTTACTGGGCGTTAACGCCGGTGCTGCTGCGGTGGTCGTCAGTTTCTCTTTCATACCCATACTGAATGAACTTCCACGCTTCTGGACAGCATTTATTGGCGCAAGTCTAGCTACATTGCTGTTCTACCTGCTCAGTGGAGGACAACGTAATAGCAATCCAGCACGCATGGTATTAACCGGCGCTGCCATTAACGCCTGCCTATTTGCTTTTGTGCAAGGCATTGTATTAATGAATGCCCATGTATTGGATAGCTACCGCTTCTGGACCATTGGATCGCTTAGCGCAATGTCTCTGGCAGAAGCGAGTTCGCTGATACCCTATCTGTTATTTGCCTTAATATTGACCCTTTCACTCAGCTCTTCCCTGAATGTGATGGTGTTTGGTGAAGACATTGCCACCTCACTTGGTGCCAATGTTGCCCGCACCCGCGTGTTGTCGCTTATTACTGCGACCATGCTGGCAGCAGTGGCTACCGCTATGGCAGGCCCTATTGCCTTTATTGGCTTGGCGGCCCCCCACTTGATGCGGGCTTTAGTTGGCAGCGATTTCCGCTGGCTACTACCCTATTGCCTGTTCGCCGGGCCTTGCCTGTTGCTCACTTCCGATATACTGGCACGGTTGGTGATAGCCCCTGGGGAGATCATGGTGGGAATTATCACCGCAGGAATCGGTGGACCGTTGCTCTATCTGGTTATTAAAACCTATCGTGGAGTTAATTATGTCGCAGATTAACCTATCCAAACCGGCAAAAATTCGCACCTTCATGTTGGGAACTGCTGTTTTTCTTGTACCTCCACAACGGACCCAAAGAGCCATCTTATTGATATTGTTACTGCTCGCTGCGCTGTTTTATCTCTCTCTCGCACTGGGTAAGCAAGGTATCGATAATCCCTGGCTAGCAACCTCAACGCCTTATCAAGAATTTATTCTCACACAGCTACGTTTACCCCGCGCATTAGTGGCTATCGGGGCGGGCGCAACACTGGCACTCTCAGGTTCACTTTTTCAACTGACAACCCGTAACGCACTCGGTAGCCCCGATATTATCGGCGTGAATGCCGGTGCTGCTGCTGGCATAGTCGCCACACTGATCATCTGGCCTGGCGTACTGCCGATCCCTTTAGGTGCGCTGCTAGGAGCCAGCTTTGCCGTGCTGTTGGTATACACCGGAAACATTAGTCGCTCTGGGCAGATGCAGACAACCAGAATTGTCATCTCCGGGATTGCTATCGCCGCCCTCTGTATGGCATTTGTTAATTTCGCTATCTCGAATGTACGTCTTGAGCAAGCACAGCAACTCGCTTCGCTGCTGCACGGTAGCCTCGCCAGCCGAGGTTGGCAAGATGTTGGGTTAATTTATGGAACGTCACTGTTCATCCCCTTTCTCCTCTGGTTAGGACGGCAATTAAACTACGTCAATCTGGGCTATGAAGTTGCTAATACGCTCGGTGTACCAGTCCGTATCATTCAGCTTATGAGTTTGTCACTAGCGGTACTACTGGCCTCGATGGCGGTGCTGGTTGTCGGACCCGTGGCGTTTATCGCGCTTTCTGCGCCGCAAATTGCCCGCCGCTTGGTACGGGCAAAAGGTGCTGCTCTGTTCTGCTCCGCACTGGTGGGAGCATTACTACTGCTCGCTTCCGATTTAATTACTTTGCTACTTCCTACTTCGGCACGTCTACCAGTAGGCATTATCACCGCGGGGGTTGGCGGTATCTATTTGATGTATTTGTTGTACGCTGAACTAAGGAGAACCAAGTAATGTCACTTGATATCAATTCCTCAACCACCACCTCACGACTAACAGCCCAAGCGCTTTCGCTAGCATACGGCAAGAAAACGATTGTTGAGTGTCTGGATATTTCTATTCGTGATGGTGAATTCAGCGTCATCATTGGCCCAAATGGTTGTGGAAAATCGACACTACTACGCGCCATTAGCCGAGGTATAACGCCACAGCACGGTGAAATTCTGCTTGATGGGAACAATATTCAACATTACAAACCGAAAACGGTAGCACGTGAGCTATCTCTGCTAACACAAGGGGCAATCATCACCGAAGCGTTGACCGTATACGATTTGGTTTCACGTGGACGTTACGCTCATCAATCCTTTTTACGACAGTGGTCAGCAGAAGATGAACGAGCAGTTAACAACGCGTTACATGCGGTCGAACTCCAGGAGATGTCGCAACAGTTAGTGAGTGAACTTTCCGGTGGTCAGCGCCAACGCGCCTGGTTTGCTATGACATTAGCACAACAAACACCCATTGTACTGTTAGATGAACCAACCACTTATCTGGACATCACTCATCAGATTGAAATGCTCGATCTTTGCCAACGTTTACATTTACAGGGAAAAACGTTGGTGCTGGTACTACACGATATTAACCTGGCACTACGTTACGCTTCACATTTAATTATGATGAAGAATGGTAAAATTTACGCCGAAGGTGTGCCAGAAGAGATTATCAACGAACAGAATATCGCCGATGTGTTTGGTCTCCCTTGCCGTATTATTTGCGATCCAGAATCAGGTAAGCCATTGATTATTCCAAAATATAATCCCATCTGAACCGTGAATGAGCGGCTTATAATGCTGTATTGACAAGCAATATAGGTGCCCAAAAGATTTACCACTTGATAATGACAATGATAATAATAATAATTATCATAATTATATTTACAATGATTAGCTATATGTAAGATACTACAATCAGGTGGTATGAACATGTAAGCAGGGAGTTGGTGGTGTCAGATACAAAGCATTCAATTACACCTTTAACCACAGTGGTAATTGAAGATATCATTCAGTTATTTGAACAAACATTTAGCCATTTTTCCGCCACTATGAGAATAAATGCAGACAATATCCCTGCTACCAGCATGAATTTCCCTCAATGGTCAGACACAAGGAAATTTCCAGTATTAATCCAGCGCTATCAGGATGAATACTACGGTGACAATGATATAAAACCTAACCAAAAAGCGCTGTATTCTTTATGGGCTCAATGGTATTTTGGTTTGGTTATTCCCCCGATGATATTAATGTTGCTGGAATATCCACAAGCAGTGGATACTCATTACAATCTTTTTCGGCTTGAATTCCATGACAGTGGCAGACCAGATATTGTTTACTATCATTTAACTTGGCTAAATGAATCACCTTTATCACTACTTCATCGTCATTATTCTCTGTTGGATCGCCATATTATTCCTGTATGTGAAAAGATCGAATCATATCAGGGGATAAATGGACGGCTTCTATGGAATAATATCGGTTATATTATGCATTGGTATCTTGCTGAGTTCAGCACAAGAATAAATAGCAAGTCATATCAAGAAATTATAAATGGTCTTTTTATGGAACCACAATTACCTGATGGTAGAGATAATCCACTTTACCGCACTGTTATTTTACGGCATAACAATATGCAACGTCGCAGTTGTTGCCAAAGAAATAAACTACCTGGCGTCGGTAATTGCCATGATTGCCCTTTGGAATTAAGGTAGAAAGCAAACACTAACATTCTATTTTATAATTTTTAATTCTTATCTGCTTAGGCAGAGAAATATTATTATGATTTAATTTCGCTATTATTTAACAGTTATTTAATTCTAACCAAATACTACACATAATAAAATCAACTATGTTGGGCAATAACCAAATTATACCCTATGGATTTCAAGATGCATCGCGGCGGCAAGGGAGTGAATCCCCGGGAGCATAGCAAACTATGTGACCGGGGTGAGCGAGTGCAGCCAACAAAGAGGCAACTTGAAAGATGACGGGTATATAACCTATATATGAAATAATAAGGACATATAATGTACGGAGACGTTCTGCTATTAGACCATTCACTCACAAAAGATAGTCATATAACGGATGAAGATTTTTCCAGATATTTCTTAAATACGCATAGTGCTGGAGACTATCTTGATGACGCTTATAATGTCATTACCAGAATAAAGAAAATACTACAGCGGGTAGATAGACCTTTCAGTGGGATATTACCCCATGAATTATCCCCGCTATTTTCTAACGTGAATTTAGATCTTCCTCTGACCTCTTTAAACCAGGCTTTAGATGAGCTACAGCAACTTTATCTTAAAGATGCTGTTTATTTTCATCATCCAAAATATGTTGCTCATCTTAATTGTCCACTGGTATTACCCGCCGTTCTGGCAGAAACCATTATTGGCGCGATTAATTCTTCATTGGATACCTGGGATCAAAGCGCTGGTGGGACACTAATAGAGCAAAAAGTTCTCGACTGGACACGAGATAAAATGGCATTAGGCACAAATGCCGATGGTATCTTTACTAGTGGCGGCACCCAATCAAACCTGATGGCAATGCTACTTGCGCGGGACCACTTTTGCCATCAGCGCAATCCTGAACATAAAAATCAGCTACATGGTCTGCCGACAGATTTCCATAAACTGCGTATTTTTACTTCGACAGTCAGCCATTTCAGTACACAAAAAGCCGCCGCCATCCTTGGTTTGGGGTACAACGCAGTGGTCCCTGTTCCTTATGACAATGAATTCCGCATGGACCCTCAAGCATTGGAACAAAGCATTAACCAATGCATCGAACAGGGCAACATTCCTTTTGCCATTGTTGCTACGACGGGTACCACAGATTTCGGCAGTATTGACCCACTTCATCCTATCGCGGCTATCGCCAAACAATATAGTATCTGGCTACATGTGGATGCGGCATACGGATGCGGTTTACTGGTTTCACCTCGCCGCGCTCATTTACTGGAAGGCATCAATTTAGCGGATTCTGTCACGGTGGATTACCATAAGTCATTTTTCCAGCCGGTCAGTTGCAGCGCTTTTTTCGTCAAAAATAAGAAGCACTTATCCCATTTGACTTATCATGCCGAATATTTAAATCCACTCAGTGCCTCACAAGAGGGTACACCCAATCTGGTCAATAAAAGTATCCAGACAACTCGTCGTTTTGATGCATTGAAAATGTGGCTGACATTACGAATTATGGGTGCAAAACGACTCGGACAAGCTTTTGATAAAGTGGTCGATACTGCTCAGGATGCCTATCGATTAATGGCACAGAATCCCTATTTTGAACTTATTCATTATCCAGAATTAAGTACTTTGGTTTTCCGTTTTATTCCTAAAGAAAAATTACCCGATGCAGATATTGACGCCATCAATGCAGCCATTCGTAAGGCACTATTCCGTGAAGGTAATACCGTTATTGCAGGTACCAAAGTCAATGGCAGACAATATTTAAAATTTACTTTCCTTAATCCAGCAACAAGCCAACAACATCTACAAGAAATTGTGCATAGCATCGTCATGCACGGAAACGATTTTCTGGCAACCCATAATAACAACTAATGAGATTAATACTGTTCACCAGGAGAAATTATGATAACTCGCCCTTATGATTTTATTGCCATTGGAATAGGTCCTTTTAATCTCGGACTAGCTTGTTTAACTCAGCCATTAAAAGATGTTCATAGCCTGTTCATTGATCAAAAACCGGGCTTTGATTGGCATCCGGGAATGATGCTAGAAAATTCCACCATGCAAACCCCTTTTATGTCAGATCTGGTGACCCTAGCATCACCTACGCACCCACTTAGTTTCCTTAATTACATCAAGCAAAAAGGGAGAATATACTCTTTTTATATCCGGGAAAGTTTTTTCCTGATGCGTAAGGAATACAACCAATATTGTCAGTGGGCGGCAGAACAGTTATCTAATTTACGCTTTAACACACGCGTTGACAGTATCAGCTATGATGAAGACGCTTCGCTATATACACTACATTGTTCAGATACGTTAACTGGGCAGCAACACCAATTTGTTTGTAAAAAATTGGTATTGGGTACCGGACCTGCACCTTATATTCCAAAGTGTTGCCAACCTTTCTCTGATCAGATGGTGACATCTGGTAATTACTTAAAGAACAAAGAAGCTTTACAACAAAAACGATCTATTACTGTTCTGGGTAGTGGACAAAGTGCCGCAGAGATTTTCTACGATTTGCTCAGTGATATTGATAAATTCGATTATCAACTTAATTGGCTGACCCGTTCGCCACGTTTTTTCCCGCTGGAATATACCAAGCTGACACTAGAAATGACGTCACCAGAATATATAGATTATTTCTATAGTCTCCCGGGCGACAAACGTGATGCATTAAATTTGTCCCACAAGCAGCTTTATAAAGGTATCAATAGTTCATTAATCAACGATATTTTCGATTTAATGTACACCAAAAGGTTAAATGGCAAGTTAAACGTCAATTTATATACCAATAGTGAATTACAACACGTTAGCCATGCCCAAAATGGCCGCGATCTAACATTGGCGTTATTCCAACACGAGCAGGAGCAACCATTTTCTCTCGACACCGAAGGAGTCGTTCTGGCAACCGGCTATCAGTATCAAATCCCGACTTTTATTGAAGGTATACATCACCTTATCCGTTGGGATGAAAAAGGACGTTATGGTGTACAACGTAATTACAGCATTGATCGCAACAATACCATTTTTATACAGAACGTAGAATTACATACCCACGGTTTCGTCACGCCGGATCTGGGAATGGCCTGTTATCGCAACTCCTGCCTGATTTATGAAATTACCGGTATTGAACATTATCCGATTGAGAAAAGTATCGCTTTCCAGCAGTTCAGTGTTGACACCGAAGGAGTATGCTAATGTCCGTCTTTAATCCTACGCTGTTTGAAAAATCCTTGCCTGAAATAGGTACCTTTGCATTACGCCCACTGGATCTGGAACGGGACATTCCCATATTAACTGACTGGGTTAACCGGGATTACGCCCATTATTGGGGAATGATAAATAATACCGAAAAACAAGTATGGGAATTTTATCATAATTTAGAATCTCGCCATCCGGGTAGTGTATTTATTGGAATCTATCGGGGGCAACCTGCTTTTCTATTAGAGTGTTACCGTTCACAAGATGATCTGATTGGAAAATATTATCCGGCACACCCAGATGACATGGGAATGCATATTCTGGTTGCACCACCGCAAGAAAAAATAAGGCATTTCACTTGGGGAATTTTCCAAACCATCATGGCCTTTATTTTTAGTGATCCTACTGTGGCTCGTATTGTGGTTGAACCTGATATACGTAATGAGAAAATTCACAAGCTTAATCTGCGGGCCGGTTTTGTTTATCAGCAAGCATTGGTATTACCCAATAAGACAGCCAAGTTAGCCTTTTGCACCAGAGAACAACATCAGATTGCGTTACAGCGGGAACATCACGCGACAACATCAACCCACTCAGGCTCCTTGATGACAAATGCCATGCACTTGCAACCGGCGGTCTGGCAGAAAGTTAATCGTCTGCACTTGTGTAAAGCTATTGCTGAATTTTCACACGAATGTTTACTCGTGCCTCAACAGTTAACTGAAAAAGCAGATAGTGATGGATATCACCATTACCGTTTGAACAGTGCTGACCATCTGGTCAGCTATACTTTTCGGGCACGGCGTATGACACTGGATCACTGGCTGATTGATGCCGATTCGTTACAGAAAAATGCCAACGGAGAAGAAAAAGCACTCGATTCCTTGCTATTCATTATTGAGTTCAAACAACAACTTGGCATCAGCGATGTCGTAATGACTACCTATCTGGAAGAAATTACCAGTACTCTCTATAGCAGTGCTTTTAAGCATAACAGAATCGGTATCAGTGCAATGGATCTCGTGAATACTGATTTTCAGGCGCTGGAAGGGGAGATGATGGAAGGACACCCCTCCTTCGTCGCCAACAATGGCCGGATTGGTTTTGATATTGGCGATTTCCAGAACTTTAGTCCCGAAGCCGCCTCTGCTATGCATTTAATATGGTTGGCCGCACATAAGAGCAAGGCACACTTTGCTTGCATCGAGCAACTCAATTATCAACAGTTGCTGGAACAAGAACTAGGCACCACCACAATGGCTGAATTTGATCAGCGGTTGATCGCGCTTAACCTTAATCCAGAGGATTACTTACTGATGCCTGTTCACCCTTGGCAGTGGCAGAACAAACTGGCATCAGTGTTTGCGCCCGATATCGCTAACCAGAAATTGGTCTACCTTGGTATTGGTGCTGATACCTACCAAGCACAACAGTCAATCCGTACCTTATTCAATCGCAGTCATCCTCAGCGATATTATGTGAAAATGGCTCTGTCCATTCTAAATATGGGATTCATGCGCGGTTTATCCCCTTACTACATGGCGACAACTCCGGGCATTAATGAGTGGTTATTCGATTTGGTAACACAAGATCCCATCCTGCAACGTTATCGTTTTAAAATTTTACGAGAAGTCGCCAGTGTTGGATTCAAAAACAGCTATTACGAGCAAGCAATCAGTAGTGATACGCCTTATAAAAAAATGATGGCGGCACTATGGCGAGAAAACCCACTGCAACTCATTGAATCTGGGCAGCAAGTGATGACTATGGCTGCGTTACTGCACAGTGATCAGCAAGGGAATGCCCTGTTGCCTGCGTTAATTTCCGCATCCGGCCTGCCTACTCAGGAATGGTTACGTCGCTATTTAGAGAGTTATCTTGCGCCACTGTTACACTGTTTGTACGCTTATGATCTCATGTTTATGCCACACGGCGAAAACATCATTCTGGTATTGGAAAACCATATTCCACAGCACATCTTCATGAAAGATTTAGCAGAAGAGATTCTGGTCATGAATCCCGACGCCGATTTACCGGAAAAAGCGAGTCGAGTCAAAGTAGACATGCCAGAAGATATGAAAACACTGACCATCTTATCTGATGTGTTTGACGGTATATTCCGCTATCTGGCTGCAATACTGGATGAACAGGGTGACTATTCACAGGATCTTTTCTGGCAGGCTGTAGCAGAGTGTATTTTAAGCTATCAGCACAACCATCCTGAATTGAGTGAGCAATTTGTACGTTATGAGCTGTTTACACCGGAGATTAAACGCTGCTGTCTAAACCGCCTGCAAATAGCGAATAACCGTCAGATGCTTGATTTAGCTGATCCGGCTCAAAGTTTACAGTTTGCTGATAATCTGATTAACCCAATTGCCAAATTTGGTCATTCGTAACAATGAGCATGGAAAACGGTGTCACATCGGTAACATGCTAACTATTTTATATAAGGCGGTGCTGCTACAGTACCGCTTTCTTTATTTACATAATTTACATAATTTACATATACACGTAATTTCAGCAGATTAAATTCCAGCACCGATATTATTTTCTGCGCCAACTTACCTATAGTTGTATTCAATGATGTTATTCAGATTATTCAGACATTCCTTAAAGCTAGCAAGATTAGCAATAAAAGCATAACATTAACAAGTCATTAACTATATAAAGTCATATTGATAACACATACCTTTATTTAGATTTAGGAATAAAATTAAATGTCTACAACGCTATTAACCCTGGAAGAAGCCCGGCAAGTGATTGGTCATGCTTTTGTTCACGATATGCCTTTTAACCAATTATTAGGACTTGAACTGATTCGGTTTGAACAAGATTACGTAGAAATACAATTCCGTAACCAAAGTAAATTAGTAGGTAATATCGCACAAAAAATTTTACATGGTGGTGTAATTGCCTCAGTGCTTGACGTATGTGGTGGATTGGTCTGTATCGGTAACGCCTTAACCCGTCTGGTACCCGCACCATTAGAAGAATTAGAAAAACGATTATCCATAATGGGAACGATTGATTTACGGGTGGATTATCTACGCCCCGGTCGTGGTGAATTATTCACCGCCACCAGTAGCATTATCCGCAATGGCAACAAAGTTTCCGTCGCCAGAGCAGAACTACATAATGAGCAGAGAGCCCATATCGCCAGTGTAACGGCGACCTATCTGGTAGGATGACAATATAATTTTAATCGCTTGCGTAATATTCAGCCCGGTGACATATTATTTTCACGTTAACGGGCTAAAAACTCATGACACTCTTTCCACCTTTATTAACATCAGGACAATATGAACAAGCCACAAACGACCAAAGGAGTACTGTACGCCTTCGGTGCCTGTTTTATCTGGGGAATCGCACCAATTTATTTTAAACATATCCAGCAAGTACCTGCTGACGAAATCCTGACCCATCGTATTATTTGGTCATTTTTCTTTATGTTGCTACTGCTAACATTGACTCGTCACTGGTCACAGGTAGTCAACGTTTTTCATCAACCTAAAAAAGTGCTATTACTGGCAGTGACGGCCACTGTCGTTGCCTGTAACTGGCTGATTTACATCTGGGCGGTAAATCACGGCCATATGCTGGAAGCCAGCCTGGGTTATTTCATTAGTCCACTGGTTAACGTTTTGTTTGGTATGCTGTTTCTCAGTGAGCGTTTCCGCCGCATGCAATGGGCGGCGGTTATTCTGGCCTTCACCGGCGTGTTAATCCAATTATGGCAATTTGGTTCTATACCGGTCATTGGATTAAGTTTGGCTGTCACTTTCGCCCTGTATGCCCTGCTGCGTAAGAAGATGAATGTTGATGCTCAAACAGGCATGACGATTGAAACCCTCTGGTTACTGCCGGTTGCCGCCATTTACCTATTTGGTTTTGCCAACAGCCCAACCAGTGATTTAAGTAATAACTCAGCAACTCTCAATTTATTTCTGATTGCCGCGGGCATTATTACTACTGTGCCATTACTGTTATACACGGAAGCCGCTGCCCATCTACGTCTATCCACACTCGGATTCTTCCAGTATGTTGGACCAACGCTAATGTTCTTGCTAGCAACCTTAGTTTATGGTGAACAGATAGGCATTGATCGTCTGATTACTTTCGGTTTTATCTGGGCTGCACTAGTGCTGTTTACATTGGATGCAATGTATACACAGCGTAGATCGCAGAGATAGCAACATAATGAAAATAAACATCAGATTAGCCAATACAACCGAACAGCTTGCCCTTGAAGCTCTGCAATTACGTGCATCTCTTATGTGGGAAGAAGATAGGGAATTACTACTAGCCAATCCTCATATGATAGAACTGCCGATAGAATATATTGCAGCAGAATATGTTTATATTGCGGAACAAGCTAATGTAATCTTGGGATTTTGTGTTGTATTGCCGCTATCTGATGGAAATGCAGAACTTGATGGAATATTTGTTGAACCGGCCTTTTGGCATCAAGGTATTGGCAAGCAATTGGTGCAAATCGCATTAAATGATCTTCATATATACCCTATGGATTTCAAGATGCATCGCGGCGGCAAGGGAGCGAATCCCCGGGAGCATAGGTAACTATGTGACCAGGGTGAGTGAGTGCAGCCAACAAAGAGGCAACTTGAAAGATGACGGGTATAAAAGGCAAAGTCTCATTGCAGGTGCTAGCTAATCCACAAGCAGAAGGGTTTTATATTGCCCTTGGCTTTAAATATTTAGGAAAAGAATATACTCAATTAGGAACAGCAATTCGTATGATTAAGTAAATAGCTTTTCATAATTCTGCTACACATGGCCTTCTTCAACCCATTGTTATATATGGAGTTATGAGTGGTATAAGAGGTAGCGCTATTTTAGAATCTTATTTACATCCTGTAAAATAAGCTAATTCTATTTTATATATTAATCTCTTTTATCGTCACATCTTTAATAATCAAATACTGTTTTTTAAAAAATATTTAAATTTAATTCATCCTGTTTTCACATTTAATATAAAACTGTAGAATTAAGGTTGATAATATTTCAATTAAAAAATTAAAACCTCAATCACATTAAAGATATAAAATAATAAAAGCTTCTTTTAAAACAAAAAGCACTCCACGTTATATATCTAATCAGAGATTATAGAAACAATATAGAATAAGCATTTAAGCATTTAAGCATTTAAGCATTTAAGCATTTAAGCATTTAAGCATTTAAGCATTTAAGCATTTAAGCATTTAAGCATTTAAGCATTTAAGCATTTAAGCAT
>NZ_JAXBVE010000054.1:0-27312 GCF_035181445.1 Photorhabdus africana | reverse complement strand
AGATATCCATCTGACCATCAGTCCAGGGCTGACCCGAATTGAAATGCGTATTCACGGTGAGCTGGAAGTCGTCAATGAACTGTCGGAAGGGGAGGGAATGGCACTGGCATCTACGATCATCCTGTCGATGTGTGATGTCACTGAAACGCAATTTTTTCCCGGCCGTCAGCAGGACGGGAGGATTAAAGCGGATTTTCTGCGTCGGGTACATTTGTATTGTATGGTGCCCGGTACAGCCATACGCCAACCGTAGATGGTTTGTATGTTGTGATGCGTGTGATTGCTGATGATGGTGACAAAGTGCCTACACTGACACAATTAGGGTTTTTGCCACAGCAAATTAAACGGGTTTCCCGTATCTTGCGACTGCCGGAGGGCCTGATTGTGTTATCGGGGCCAACCAGTTCTGGGAAGTCCACGACATTACGCACTTTTTGTCGCCAGTATCTTGACCGGACTGGCGGTAAAAAGCGGTTGTTGACCGTTGAAGACCCTCCGGAGGGGAGGATTGCCGGTGCGATTCAAACGCCCATCGTGTGTGACAAAAGTGATGAAGAGGCGGTCAGGCTTGCCTGGCACCGGGCGCTCACCTCTGCGCTGAGTCTTGATCCTGATGCCGTTATGCCAGGCGAAATGCGTGACCTGACCTCCATGCTAACGGCAATTTATGCTGCGCAAACGGGACATAGTGTCATGACGACGCTGCATACCCATAGCGCAGTCGGTATTCCTGAGCGCATGATAACCATGGGGGTGAATGCGGGGCTGATTGCCGATGCACAGCTTTTGATTGCGTTGATTAGTCAGCGTTTGGTACAGACATTATGTCCGTACTGTCGAGTGCCTTGGGCACAGAAACAGGCGGTACTGGATGAGGAACAACGGGCTTATCTGATGCGTTATTGCCATGTTCCTGGTACCTGTTGCGTAGAGAATTTATATTTTCGCCACCCTGAAGGATGTGAATATTGTTGCCAGACGATTACCCTGAGCGGACGGATTGTTAGCCGGGGAGTGACCGGTCGTAGCGTGGTGGCAGAAGTCATTAGGCCCGATGCGCGATTTTTTACTTTGTTGATGACTGAAGGCAAAGAGGCCGCGAGACAACACTGGGTAGCGAACTTAGGCGGGATTACTCGTCGCCAGCATCTACTGCATAAGCTGAATGCCGGGCTGATTGATCCATTGGAAGCCGACTTAGTTTGTCCGCTGGATGAAGATGATTATTTGCTGATGGAGCTGTGTGATGCGTGAAATGTCATGGGTTAGCCGTCTGCGCTATGTGTTAGTTCGCCACACTTTCTTACCCAGTTATCGCATCATTTTTTATGAGGCGTTGCGTTTTTTACTTGAAAACAAGATACCGTTATTGAAGGCGTTGCGGCAGATACGTGATGTGTATACGCATTTCGATACCCATTGGCATCCGTTTGCTGAACTCATTGACGATTGCATCTCGGCGCTCACTGATAACAGTCAAACGAATACTTTGGAACATGTGCTGGCTGTTTGGGGACCGGTAGAAGAGGCGGCGTTAATTAGTGCGGGTATGCGCAGCGGTCATTTGCCTGAAGCGTTGAGTCAGGCCATGACACTGATAGGTTGCCGTCAGCGTATTCTGATAGTGTCGCTCAGAATGATGATTTATCCCTTGCTGTTGGTGCTACTGATGGCGGGATTATTGGTGATCACTGCAACAGAATTGGTACCAATGCTAAGAAATATTGCCGATCCGGAAAACTGGCAGGGGGTGCTGGCATGGCTGAACGGAATGGCGACGTTCTTTGAGCATGCTTTTCTGTGGTGTGGTGTCTTACTGCTCTCTTTTATTGTGGGCGTGGCGTATTCGCTACCGCGGTGGGTCAACCGTCTGCGCCGCATAGCGGATCATCTTATCCCCTGGTCGGTCTATAGCGATATTCAGGGCGCCATTTTTTTACTGAACATGGCTTCCCTTTTGCGTGCCCAGGTTCAGACGCTGGATGCGTTAATTATCCTGCAACGCTTTGCATCTCCCTGGTTACAGATTCGTCTGGAGTCTATTGCTGATTGTGTCCGCGAAGGGGATCACTTTGGCCGGGCATTGCATCACTGTGGCTATGACTTTCCGTCAAAGGAAGCGGTGAATTTTCTGTCATTACTGACGGAAGGTGATGGTACTTCTGAGATGATTGGACGCTATGGTGAGCGGTGGCTGGATCAAACCATCGTTCGGGTGAACAGGCGAGCTAATTTGGTCATGTTGTGTTCACTGTTGCTGGTTGTCGGGGCATTTATGTTGATCCTGTTGGCCGTCATGGAAATACAGAGCATGGCTAATATCATGCCGTAATCCCCTTAAATTAAACTTCCTTTTAACGATTTTCTCCATAAAGAACCCTTTATATAAGGAATAAATCAATGCAGTACATGATGATACAGAAACAAGACCGAATGGTCCGTTCCCCTGAACGGGGTTGGGCTATTTTGGAAAATGGTGCGGTGGCTCTGGTTGTGATTGCCGTGATTACTGTGGTTTTGGGGGGAATTTATATGTTGTATGACCGTAAGGATGCGGTTGTGGAAGCAACGAATCTGCAAACTATCATCTCCAGTACTCAGGGGTTAATGAAAGGCAGCGGCGGGTATGAATTTAGTCACGCAGACAAGATGACCGGTGTCCTGATTCAGTTGGGTGGCGTGCCGAAGAGTATGACGGTTCGCGGCGATACAACTGTCGGTAATGCCACGCTGTGGAATACATGGGGTGGTCAGGTTAAGGTCGGACCGAGCAGCACGGGGGGATTTAATAATGGGTTCACGGTAACTTACGAGAGAGTCCCGCAATCTGCCTGTGTTTCATTAGCGACTGGGATGAGCCGGGGAGGAAGTGCGTCAGAGATTACTATTAATAATACTCATCACGCTGATGGCAAGGTGACACTGGAAAGTGCCAGTACAGCATGCACAAGGAACAACGGTCGTACCGGTACCAATAAACTGATCTTTACGATTAATGGTTAAATGAAGACACTGATTGCGGTTAGCTTTCCTACAGAATATACCCCTCTGGTTATGATGACGTTATTTGTCATCGGATGCGTGCTGCTTAGTCCGGTGAGTAAATTTTTGCAGGAATACGGTCTGTTGATGTGTTCAGTGCATCCGGCACCACGAATAGCTATCTGTTTGTACGTGGTGTCGGGCACATTGATGTTGTTATCACCAGCGCCGCTGATGGAGCGGATAGCCGCACTGTTGCTGCTGAGTTTTTTGCTGCAATTATCGGTTATGGATGTTTTGAGTGGCTGGCTTCCTCGTCAGTTTACATTGGCTTGTCTGGTGTCCGGTGTCTTGGTCAATATTTCGTTGCCGTCAGTATCAATAACTCTTTTGGCTACGGTGCTTATGCTTGCTGGGATGGGAGTGTTACGCGAGCTGATGAACCGGCACGCTCAATGTGAAGTGCTGGGGATGGGGGATGTCTGGCTGATGGGAGCACTGTGTGCCTGGCTGACAGGGTTACCGGCACTAATAGGTTGCTTGATTGGTTTATCCGGTTTCGTGTTGTGGCATTTGGCACAATTACCTCATCAAGGTACGAAAGGCGGGCCACTGGGGCCTTGGCTTAGTTTGGGGAGTGTGGTCATGTTGTTGGAACGATTATATCAGCCAATATGGGTAATCTAATAGTGACAGAAAGAACGGGTTGTTGTGATGGAAGAGGGCCGGATAAAGGATATATGATGCTGGGCACTGCTGCTGGACTCATGATATTGCTGATATTGGCGGCGTTGGGAACCCGTATTTATAACGATTATCTGACGGAGAAATCCTGGCAGGTCATGGCGGTGCAAAGCAGTCGTTTCAGTGCGGCGTCGAAAGCTTATATTGGCCGTTATTACGATAGATTGCGGAATTCAGCAACGACAGCTCAACCTGTGATTATCACCCCGGATATGTTGAGAAAAACGGGGCTGTTACCATCTGGATTCAAAGACACTAACAGTTCAGGACAGCGCTATCAGACCGCTGTAGTGCGCAATACCCAGGATCCGGCATTATTGCAGGCCATGATGGTGACACAAGAAGGGAGTCCATTACCTTATAAAGCCCTGCGCCTGATATCGATGGATATCTCTACCGGATTGGGGGGATATATTCGGGATGGCAAGACGGCTACCGGCGCAATGAGCACATGGACAGTGCCTTTAAAGGATTTTGGGATAAACAGTGGTGAAGGTCACCTGGCCGTGTTATTGAGCGCAGATGAGTTATCTACTGCTCGTGAGGAGAGTGACCGATTGTACCGTTTTGCTGTTCCCGGTCGTCCGGAGCTGAACAAAATGCATACTGACATTAACATGGGAGGCAACAACCTGAACAATACGGCGACTGTGAATGCACAGGCTGGACATTTTAGTGGCGATATCCGGGCGAATGTCGGCCAGTTTCAGGGGGATATTCGTAGCCACGATGGCTGGATTGTGACGACAAGGAATAAAGGCTGGTTAAATGAAACCTATGGTGGTGGTTGGATGATGTCAGACAGCAACTGGCTTCGCAGCGTCAATAATAAAAGCATTTATACGGAGGGGCAAATCAAAGGCGGTACCCTCCGGGCTGATGGGCGTTTGTCGACAGGGGAGTTTTTACAACTTGATAAAGTAGCTGTGGCGGGTACGGCCTGTTTACCCAACGGATTGATTAGCCGCGACAGCAAAGGCGCTATACTGTCCTGCCAGTCCGGTCTGTGGACAAAAGCAGAAGCCACCTTGCAGCAGAATCAATGTTATCAGGATGGAAACTGGGGCGGACGTGATTTCGCTGAACACCGATGTAAGCCTGGATATTATGCGGCGGGACTTAAATTTGTGGGTCACCAACGCAGTGAATCAGCCTATGTCATTACCTGCTGTAAATAAAAACGTAACATGTGCGTATATTTGATTTTTATTTTAGGGGTTTTGTGTTGTCCTTGCTTTGCACTGGTGAGTGGATTAACGCCCTGGCGGGGATTTATCTGTTCGGGTTTCCGACACAGGAAAAAACGGTATTACGTCATTCATCTTTCTCCGACTGACAGGATAGGGCGTCTGACGCGAAGCCGAACCCGGTGCTTGCATGCGGCATTTGTTCGCGAACTTGAGGGGGCACTTTTGCGAGCAGACAGGGATATTCTGTTTCGTTCTCATTTGATGCGGCCTGCTCAGATACAGCTGGCCTGTTCGGTTCTGGCACGTTATCCAACATGGCGTTACCGGATGGTTAATGTGGTTATTCCTCTCTGGGAGCGAACAGGAATTACATTACAAAACTTACTGTATGAGTGGCGTTATACTCCGACGGCTGCCTGTGGTGTTATGGTGGTGATGAAGCAGGAAAAATAACATCTTATATTGGGGGTAATTTTCATTTTTTCATGTTGAATTTTTTATCGTCATCCTCTTTGGTTTTGCACAGTATGCCTCCTTGTATCGAGTAATCATATGATTAGACTCTAATCACGACCTGAATAAGTCGCATTTCTGTGTCTGTTGTTTTGTCAGGCAACTCGAAGATACTGAAAAGTATGCCAGGCACAGTGCTAAATAAAACAAACAAGGATGTTGTGTTGTATGACAACTGAAATCCCTCCTCTGTCACCGACGCCTGAAGCTGAAATTGACAGCTTGCGGCAGGCGGTTTCTCAAAAGACCCAATCCAGGTTGTTGTCGTTAAAAAAATGTCTGGGGTATCTGTCAATATTGCTTGTTATTGTCAGCATCGCATTTCTGGCATTCGTAGTACGGCAGCAACATCATCAGTTAGTGGAATTTCAGTCATTGATGCGAAATGGATCATTCCGGCATTTGCCTGATGAGGTGCAAAAGCTGCACGAGCGGTTTGATAAAGCGGATACCGGCTTTGTCTCCCGTCAGGACTGGCAAATGCAAAATGACCGGTTTCATCAGGCATTGATAGCGCAACAGGGATCCGTCAACGACCAACAGAAATCACTGGTACGGTCAGTGACTGATTTAAGCCGTGCGCATCAGGATCTTACCGAAGCAGTAAGTGTATTGAAAAATACCGTGAAACAGCAAGAAATGCGCGTTGACGCATTAATCATGTGGAAATCTCAGCAGGAAAAGTACTCTGGTAAAAAAGCGGGCACACCTGATCGGGAAGTTCTTCGAGCGAAGAAACGGATAGTGGCTCCTTTCATGCTTTCTGGTATTGAACGTCGGGGAGAACAAGTTTATGCCGTTATTATTCCACGAGACACAGATCCTCATTCCCAAATATCTCAAATGCGCTTATTGACTCCGGGTGAAAGTGCATTTGAATGGACGTTGGTCAGTATCTCCGATCATCAGGCTTTGTTCCAGGTACAAGGGCACCGTCAAACCCTGTCAGTCAATGGAGGGTAATGATGAGAAAAGATTTTTTCAGCCAGAGGAAGGGGGTGGTGCTGATTGGCGTTGTTATGTCTCTGTCAGCTTCGGCGGCACAGGTTGCTATCTCTGAACAGACAGAGACGGGAATGAAAGCGACTCAGCAACAGGTTACGCAGGCTGAAAACCACCGTATTCAGGCGCAAATGTGGGGGCTGACGGAAGCAGAGTTTCAGCGTTATCAGCAATTGATGCAGGGACAACGGGGTATTCAGTCTCCTGGACTCGATCCGTTGAGTGCATTGGGTATTGAGGCCGAAACAGTACAAGCGCGTCAACGTTATGCAGAATTGTGGGTCAAACAGGAATATGTCCGTACTGAAAAAGAGTTGGCGTTCCAGCGGGCGGTGGATGCGGCCTGGAAGCGTCTGGCGCCGAATATTT
Source organism: Photorhabdus africana (assembly GCF_035181445.1). Lineage (NCBI taxonomy): Bacteria > Pseudomonadati > Pseudomonadota > Gammaproteobacteria > Enterobacterales > Morganellaceae > Photorhabdus > Photorhabdus africana. The sequence goes on along the minus strand of NZ_JAXBVE010000054.1, from coordinate 20,512 downwards.
TGCCGGTTAATTTAGGGAAGGGGGACGGAATCGCACAGGGTAATCAAGGGAGACTGGCGTTATTTGTGAAAGAGGATTGCGCGGTTTGTGATGCCCGGCTGGCTGCTGCCTTGTCCGCTGACCGTGAGGTGGATATTTACCTGGTAGATAGCGAAGGCAACGATGATGTTTTACGTACCTGGGCAGGTAAACATCATATTCCATCAGAAAAAGTCCGTAGCCGAGAAATCACGCTTAATCATGACAACGGACGCTGGCGACAATTTGGTCAGGGGAAAATGCCGGTCGTACTACAACATGAGAATGACGGATGGCGTGTGGTGGCATTTTGAGTCTCGCTGTGGCGGGAAGTCTCTTTTGGGTGACAGAAGGTATGGCCGCGGCGGTAAAACAGGTCGTTCCGCCTGGGTACCAGCAGATTGCGCGGGTGCATGGCGTACCCGCTGAAATGCTTTATGCGTTGGCACTGGCTGAATCGGCAAAACGTTTGCCACAGGAGAAACATGAACGCCCCTGGCCGTGGACGCTCAATGTGGCTGGAAAAAGTTATCGTTATGCAACCCGACAAGCGGTCTGGCAGGCGTTGCAGGGATTTATGCGTAGCGTACCCCTCAAACGTATTGATGTGGGGATTACTCAAGTGAATTTAGGCTGGAACGGCCATTATTTTCGTTCTTATTGGGATGCCTTGGACCCCTATACTAATCTTCATGTGGCAGCCCGTATTCTGAAAACCTGTTATCAATCCAATCCGGGTAGTTGGTTGAATGCGGCAGGCTGTTATCACCATCCCGCTGGTGGTCAGCCTGCGAGTAAGTATCGGAAAATCGTCGCACGTAAACTGAGTACGCTAGAAACCCGATATCTTGTTTTGTCCACCAATATTGCTGTGGCTAATACGACACAGACCTGGATTGAACCGAAGGAAAAATAAAGAAGATGTTAATCCGTTATCGCTGCCGTTTATTTTTAATGATGATGATATTGACGCCCTGCTCTCAGGCTGCACTGACTATTGTGGCTGATTTAGGTGGACAATCTACAGCAGCGTATTTTGATGCCATTAACGCTCAGGACAATGAACCGACGACTTCTTCAAATACGGAGGCGGCCCCGCCAGATTTAACCGAAGGGGGCATGTTACCGGTGGAAACGCCGGAATTGTCTCCCGGACCTGTTGACGCTCGTCCGTTGCAATTGCCGGGAATGGGGGCGTTGTTCATGATTGGGGATGATGCCCTGTCAAAACAGTGGTTGAAGAAAAATTGGGTTGGTCTTCGAAAAAGGCAGGCGGTGGGGTTGCTGGTCAGTGTGCGGGATAAAGCACAACTGGATGAACTGCGTCAGCTTGCAGAGGGCTTGGTATTAGCCCCCGCTTCCGGCAGTGATTTGGCTCGTCGTTTGCGCTTACAGCATTATCCAGTGTTGATTACCGATACTGGCTTAACCCAGCAGGTGCGTTGATGTGGCCCCGTCATCCTATATTATCCGAACTGATGTTGCCACACAGTTTCCCGGTGCTTTTGTTGGGATTGTTGCTGGCAATTGTGGTGTTATGGCGGGCTAGATGAGTGATCGTTATGTGATTGAAGCGCGGTTACGGCCGGCTGTTGAGCTGAATACCGCCGTTGTTTCGGCGGTTGCCGCCGGTATCTGTATCGCAGCGCCGTGGGCTGTGGCATTGTCACCATCGGTCAGTGATGTCATGGCGGCAGGTTTTGGCGTGTTATCAGGTCTCCGATTCGGACAGGGGTTACGTATACTGAACTACCGGCGCAATATCCGACGATTGCCCCGTTATGTGATGGCCAGCCACCAGGTGCCTGTCAGTCATCAGAGATTGTTTCTGGGGAAAGGGTTTCTTTGGCAACAAAAACATACACAACGATTTCTGGATACCCTGCGCCCGGAAGTCGAACGTTATGTTCAACCTTCCCGGTATTATCAATTAGCGAGGGCATTTGAACGGCGGTTTGAGTACCCATTGCCCTCTTTATGTCGTCTGACGCAACGTGATTCTCCGTGGAACCCGGTGAGGCCACTGCCGCCAGTAGGAGGCAATCCAGCATTGCATGGCATTGAACCGGATGAAGTCAATGTGTCAATGGATTTGCGTGAGCGGGTCGGGCACATGTTGGTCCTCGGTACAACCCGTGTTGGTAAGACCCGGCTGGCAGAGTTACTCATCACGCAGGATATCCGGCGGGGTAATATCACGATTGTGTTTGATCCGAAAGGGGATGCAGACCTGCTCAAACGCATGTGGGCGGAAGCGCATCGTGCCGGGCGGGAAGATGAGTTCCAGGTGTTTCATCTGGGCTGGCCGGATATTAGTGCTCGCTACAATGCTGTTGGGCGTTTTGGTCGGGTTTCAGAAGTTGCTTCTCGTATAGCAGGACAATTGAGTGGGGCGGGTAACAGTGCCGCTTTTCGTGAGTTTGCCTGGCGTTTTGTCAATATCGTTACTCGTGCTTTGGTGGCTCTGGGGCAGCGACCAGATTACACCCTGATATTACGTTATGTCACCAATATTGGCGAACTGTATGAAACTTATGCTGAAAAAATTATCAGGCAATGCCTGCCTGTGTTGTGGGAGCTGGTGGAGAAAAGTCTGGGTCTGCTGACGGAAGACGATTTGCCACGCAATATGCAGGGGCAGACGAATGCAGTGAAAATCTGGGCGATTGAAATGGCACTAAGCTCAGACGCGGGGAAAAAACTCTACGATCCGATACTGGACGGGTTGCGCAGTGCGGTTCGCTATGATCGCACCTATTTTGACAAAATTGTGGCATCCCTGTTGCCATTACTGGAAAAGCTGACCACGGGGAAAACAGCTGCACTGCTGGCGCCAGATTACACGGATATGAATGATCCGCGTCCCATCTTTGACTGGCAACAAGTGATACGTAAGAAAGGTATCGTCTATGTGGGGCTGGACGCTTTATCGGATGCCGAAGTGGCTTCGGCAGTAGGCAATTCCATGTTCGCAGACTTGGTTTCCGTTGCGGGTCATATCTACAAATTTGGTCTGGATGACGGTTTGCCAGAAGGTAAAACGAGAAAACTCCCCATTAGCTTACATTGTGATGAATTCAATGAGCTGATGGGCGATGAATTTATTCCGCTGATTAACAAGGGGGGCGGTGCCGGGATAGAGGTAACCGCTTACACTCAGACCTTGTCTGATATTGAAGCACGCATCGGCAGCAGTGCTAAAGCGGCACAGGTAACAGGAAATTTTAATACCTTAGTTATGTTGCGTGTTAGGGAAAATAACACCGCTGAGCTGCTAACCCGCCAGTTGCCGGAGGTGGAAGTGTACACTAAAACTTTGGTCTCCGGGATTACCGATATTTCCAGTCCAGAGCAGGGGAGTCACTTTACCTCTAATACCCAGGATCGGGTTAGCACGATTAGAACGCCGTTAATTACGCCTGCCGAAGTGATTAACTTGCCGAAAGGTCAGGCATTTGCTCTGCTTGAAGGGGGACGGTTATGGAAGATCCGTATGCCGCTGCCAGCAGCCGATGATGATGACCTGATGCCGGCAAGTCTGCAAAAAATCGCTGATGATATGCGTAAACATTACCGTACCAGTGAATCCTGGTGGTCGGGTAGTGCAATGCCAGATGACAGTCAGGTTGACTTCAATGTGATGTTAAATCCAGCGGTGCTGACGCCTGATGAGGAAGCTGACGATGACGCAGCAGAAAGCTAAATCGCCGCAGATGCCACCGAAAAAATCAGGCCCGTTAAAAACGGCCCTGTGGGAGCTGCCATGGATGCTCATTGGCTTTTTGCTGGTATCGTTGTTTTTTAGTTTGGTTGTTGAATACCTTGGGATAGCCTTTTTCTGGACGGAACAGGGCGAAAGGCACAGCCAACAAGTGATGCTCACGGAAAGCGGTTGGTTGTCTAAAGAATTTACCCGCAGCTTACTGTTATCAGAGCCCGCGACTACGCTCAGTATCGGGTTAAAATGGAGTTATCAGTGGGTGTTTGTAGGCAGTGGTGCACTGGACTGGATTAACCAACAACATACAGTACAAGCTCGGAGCCACTATGAAATGGTGAGAGAGTTGAGCGATTGGAGTGTATTACTGGCGGAAAGTTTGCGGAAGTACCTGCTGGCAACGGTATATGTGACCGTAACCTTTATTATCCGGCTCACTATTCTGGTGTTGTCTTTGCCATTGTTTGTGATGGTTATAGGCGTTGCTGTCGTTGAAGGACTAAACCGACGTGACCTGCGGCGTTATGGTGCCGCTTATGAGTCGAGTTTTGTTTATCATCATGCCAAACGGTTTGTGAAACCGGCGTTTTGTGTACCCTGTCTGTTATATCTCTCCTGGCCATCGGCTGTGTATACTAATTTACTCTTGTTGCCTGCAGCTCTCCTATTAGGGGTTGCTATTACCGTGATGATAAGTACTTTTAAGAAATATCTTTGAGATAAAAGCAGTATGATGTGGATTGGTTGGTAAAACGTCTCAAGTACCTCTTTAATAATAGTAAGAATGATTTTATGCTTTTATGTCGCTGAGAGAGATGGCCTCCAATATGAGGCCAACGGTTATAACATTTCCTTAGCAGTACATTGGTTACTCTTCATAATGACACGGAAGATGGATACAGTAACCAAATTGAGGGGAAATCCCTTTCATTTGCTAGGGGTGTTTTCATCATTATGACTGAGTTCTGCTTCCAATTCCTCAATGCTTGGCAAGCTGGATTTTAAGTCCTCTGGCAATGTACGGGTTAACTCATAATCCGAAACGCCAATTGGTTTTTGAATACCGCGCAAGGCATATTCGGCCAGTATCCGGTCTTTGGTCTGGCACAAAATCAAACCTATGGTGGGCTGATCAGTGGAATGTCGTAGCTTTTCATCGACCACCGAACAATAGAAATTCATCTTACCGGCATGTTCAGGCTTGAATTCTCCTCGTTTCAGCTCGATCACAACGAAAGCCCTCAAAGTCAGATGATAAAAAAGTAGGTCAATGTAATAATCTTGTTCGCTTACGGTAATACGATATTGCCGCCCCACAAAAGCAAATCCCTCGCCGAGTTCAAGTAGGAATTTTTCAAGGTGTTTGAGCAGCTCCGTTTCCAGCTCACGTTCTTTGAAGGGTTCCGATAGGGTGAGGAAATCGAAAACATAGGGATCCTTCAGGGTCTGCTGTACCAGCTCCGATTGAGATACGGGTAACCGGTTCTTGAAGTTGCTGACAACCGAACCCTGCCGGGCATAGGCATTGCTTTTGATCATATGAAGCAGGGAGTCTCGGCTCCATCCTTGTATCTGAGTCTGTTCTGCATACCAGAATCGCTCGGTTTGATCCTTTATCCTCTCAATCAGCAGAATGTTATGACCCCACGGCAATTGTGCCACAGGTTGTGGCACAATTGTCGATACGGGCTTTCCGGAACCTTGTTGCTCCATTCGTGGCGAGGCGTACTCCCGGTAGAAACGTAGCATGCGCTTCAGGTTCCTTTCTGAGAAGCCTTTGACCTCTGGCAATTCATTAACAATATCCCGTGCCAGCTTCGGGATGATCCCCGCTCCCCACCCCTGTTGCTCCTGACGCTCATGGAGCATATGACCGATGTCCCAGTACATCTGGATTAGTTCAGCATTGACGGACTGAGCGGCTCTGAACTGACCCCCACGGATCCGTTCCTTTACATCGGTGAGTAACGAAGTGTAAATCTGTAGTTCTGATGTCATGATTATCTTGTTTCTTTCAGTATTTTGTAGACGGTGAAGCGGTTAATATCCAGTTGCCTGGCAATCTCAGAAGTCCCAAATCCCTCATCTTTCATTACCAAAACCTGTTGTCGGTTTATGGACGGAACCTGACGCCCTTGGCTTCGATTCGCTCTTCTTTGGTTTGTTCCAGTCTCTGTTGCTGTTCGGTCTGAGCCACTGTTGACCGGATAGTGCTCCTGTCGTCCAAGAACCAGACGGTTACATCCATCTCAAGCAGGTAATAGTTGTGTTCAGTGGTGATATTAGAAAATATCAATTATCAACCCGCTTATTTTAAGTGAGCCAGGATGTTTATAGCTCTGTTTCAACCTTAAATTCAAGTACCCAAAATTTTTAAAATCAGATAAACAATTATTCACTGTAATCGTTACCCTTTTTCGTCACTCTGTTAATGTATATATCTACGCTGATTTAGGGTAATGCTATGGTTTATTTCCGTTTATTTTCCCATAGTCTTTTTGTCCTGACGATATTAATGAGTTGGCCTGTGCTGGCCGGGGGAAAAGATGAGCTGGCCACCACACTCAAACAGCTTGACCAGGTGCAGGCCAGTTTGGAACGTGCCCGGGTTTTGGCCGTTCAGGAGGGTCAGGCAGACCGTTTTTATTTTGATTATCTACGTGCTAACCGGGACCTCAATATTGTCCGTGAAGGCATTAACCGCTATCTGACCCCCTCCCGTGCCCAGCCCGGGATTTCTGCGGCTGCGCTGGATGTGACCGGTCAATATCGTCAGGAGCGAATCCGGTGAACGAGGTACAACGCAATGCATTCAGGGCGGCTTCCGGCAATCTCGATCCCCATGTGATGCAATTTCTCTGTATCGGTTTACTGATAGCGGTGCTGTTTCTCTGGGCTGCATGGGGAATGGTAGATGTCTGGCAGGGCTGGGCCAATGAAAAGGTCCGTGAAGCGGCGATGAACCGTTTTGTCATTCGTGTGGCGTTGTTGCTGGTGATGGCTATCTGGATGTTTGCCAGCTAATCGGTTTTTTTAACCTGTAATGGAAAAAAGGGAAAAGGAAATGGATCTGTTAAACCGGGGATGTCAGTCACTGTTCCGCCTGTTTGCCCGTATCAATACCTGTGCAGTGTCACTCAGTGTGCTGGCTTATCTGGTTTGTCAACCCGTGACAGCGGCATTGCCAACGGTTGAACCGCCTGCCAGCGGGAGTGGCGGTGGTATTTTTAATACCGTCAAAGGTTACTTGCAGGACGGCATCGTGATAGGCGGGCTGGTCGTTGCCGCGATCGCGTTTATCAATGTGGCGACCGCGGCAATCCATACTTTTTCTGAAGTTCGCAGTGACAGAGCCTCCTGGACTAAATTTGGCGCGATTGTGGTGGTTGGCGTGGTGCTGTTAGTGGCGGTTATCTGGCTGCTGGGCAAATCAACGTCCATTCTCTTTTGACCCCAGGAAGTGTCAGTATGGTTCAGACTATTCGTTTTTTACCTGACCGTCTTAACGCCGAACCTGTCGTGTTCCGGGGATTTACTACCCCAGAGCTGGGCTGGACGGCATTAACGGGACTGATAGCTGGCACGGTCATTGGTTTGTTACTGACACCGGTAACGGGTTGGGTGATGATACCGACGGTGGCACTGATTGCGCCGTTGTTATTGATTGCCTTTGGCGGCAAATACCTGGCCCGGATGAAACGCGGTAAACCGGCGCATTATCTCTATCGACGGCTGGAGGTTAAAAAGCGGTGCTGGGGTCTGGGTGATCCGTCACTGATTATCACCTCACAACGCTGGTCGTTGCGCCGCTGTCACCGGGTAATGACCCGAATGGGGCGGTTATGAGCCGTTTTCGTCATGCGATTCAAAACCGGGACCAGCATATCCTGACGTTACGCGCGGCCTGTGGTGTGCTGGTTTTGTTGTTGTTACTGAGTCTGAGTGGCTGGATGATGGCGCCGAGAGCGTTAACCATTTATACGCCGCCGGATGTCCGCAGTGGCAGTACCCGCCTGTGGTGGCAAGTGCCTGTCTCCCAGGTCTATGCCTTTGGTTTTTATATTTTTCAGCAATTGAATGCCTGGCCGAAAGACGGGGAAGTCGATTATCCAGCGAAAATAGCGGCGCTTTCTCCTTATCTGACCCCCTCCTGTCAGGTATTTCTGGAACAGGATGCTCAAAACCGCTCACAAGTGGGTGAGCTAAAAGATCGCGTGCGGGTGGTGTATGAAATTCCGGAACGGGGCTTTCGTGACAGCAATGTGATGGTAAAAGACCGGGATAACTGGGTTATCCGGTTAGATTTAGTGGCCGATGAATATTTTCACGCTGAGCCGGTCAAACGGGCACTGGTGCGTTACCCGCTTAAAGTCACCCGTTGGCAAGGGGATGCAGAGCGTAACCCGTTTGGCCTGGCACTGGATTGTTATGACAGCACACCGCAACGGCTGGAAGCAGCATCGCAGCCGGCACCGGCGAAAAAGGGGATATTCCAGTGAAAAAACAGGTACTCGTCGAGTTATTGGCATTGACCGCATTATTATTCGCCGGGCTGGTGATGGTTTCACCCGTAGAGGCCGTGGAGTTGATGAAGTGGGAACGCATCCCGCTACCGGTTGCCCTGCATGTTGGACAGGAGCGGGTGGTTTTTGTGGATAAAAATGTCCGAGTCGGTTTTCCGAGTGCGCTGAATGGCAAATTGCGGGTACAAAGCATCGGTGGCGCAGTGTATCTGTATCCGAGTGAAACGTTTACCCAGACCCGACTGCAACTTCAGGATGTGGAAAGTGGTGAAGTGATTTTGCTGGATGTGGCAGCCACAAATGGAAAAGGTCCCCTTGAGCCGGTTCGTGTAGTGTACCTCGGGGATGTGACCACGCTGACGGTCAACTACCAGATTCCTCACGGTGCCAAAGAGGATAATGCGTCAGCAACGTCTCCCTCTCCTGCCGGTGAACGCCAAGCTGACCGGCGTCAAAAACGGTCCTACACGGCTCCTCTGCCGGTGGTCCTGACCCGTTACGCCGCGCAGAATCTGTATGCACCGCTGCGTACAGTAGAAGCTGTTCCCGGCATTCACCCGGTATCATTGGCGCTACCAACCTGATTGACCACATTGTATTCCTCAGCGCCGGTAATAGTTTCCCCGTTAGGGGGCTGGGGTGTGGATAACCTCACTGTGGTGGCGCTGAAAGTGCGTAATACCCACCGTGAGAACGTAGTGCTTGATCCACGCAGGTTGCAGGGGCAATTCATAGCAGCGACCTTTCAGCATCGTTGGTTGGGGCCGTCAGGTACGCCGGAAGACACGACTACCGTTTATTTGGTGGTGAAAGGTCGGCCTGACCGTGCCTTTCTGCCTGAACCGGTGAGGTCAAAAACGCCCATGAAGCAACAGGGAAATCCCCATGCAAATTAAGTCAAACGGTCTGGTGAAGTGGGTCGTGCCTGCTTTTGTTATTGCGGGGCTGGTCGTGGGGATCAAGAGTTGTCGGCAATCAGAGACGCCTGTCAGCCAGACAGTGAGTCATCAGGCTTTGGCGGAACTGTCTTCCGGGGAGCTGCGGGCATTGGGGATTGAGGGAGATACCCCGGAAGACACGTTGCGTACCCTGATTGGAGCTTTGCGCAGTATCCGTGTTCAGCAGGCGGCACTGGAAAAACAAAACGCACACTTACTGGCGGACAATGAGAAATGGCGAAACGGGAGTCAGCGCATGACTGACCAGATTAACCAGGCGGTAGCGGGCTCCCGTGAGGAAACAGAAAAGCAACAGCAGGTATTGAAAGCGGAGCAGCAAACGCTGTTCAGCCGACTTGACCAGTTGACCCGTCAGTTAAGCAATAAGGGCTTGAATATAAAAAACTCTCTGGTTGAGCGTGATATTCCGCTGGGATTAGGATTGGACGATACTGGCCAAAATACGACTTCAGACGGAGACAGGCTGGTCTGGATTACCCCACAGGATGTGTTACCGGCTGACCCACAGGTTGCAATGAGCGGTCAGCCAGCGACTTCCCGTTTTCCCGTGTCATTTCTGGAAGACAATACATTGCGCCGTCAGAAAGTGGCATACGACGGTATGACTAAAAATCAGCGAACCATTACCGAGGATAATACAAACGAGACTATCCGGCCCGTTTATACTCTGCCCGAGAATACGACGCTGGTCGGCAGCCAGGCGATGACGGCATTATTAGGCCGGGTGCCGGTGAATGATAAAGTCACTGACCCGTATCCTTTTAAGATACTGATGGGTAAAGATAACCTGACTGCCAACGGCATTGAACTGCCGGACGTGGAAGGCGCGATTGTTTCGGGGACGGCTACCGGTGACTGGACCTTGTCTTGCGTACGCGGCAATGTCACCTCTTTCACCTTTGTCTTTGCAGACGGCACCGTCAGAACCGTACCGAAATCGGATAATCGCACCAATGGCAGCCATCATGTTCAGGATAATCATGGCAGCGGTATCGGCTGGTTGTCTGACGATAACGGTATTCCGTGTATCAGCGGGACACGAAAATCCAATGCAGCCAGTTACTTGTCAACCTTATTTGCTCTTTCTGGTGGTACAGCAGCCGGTGATGTGCTGTCACAGAGCCAGCTTACCGCCCAGACTAACGGTTATGGCGGCGCGACGTCATCACTGACCGGGGATGCCGGTAAAGCGGTTTTGGGGCAAGCGGCTGCCGGAGGATTTAAAGCCGTGTCGGAATGGGTCAAAGCCCGTTACGGTCAAACCTTTGATGCCGTCTACGTGCCGCCGGGAGCCAGCGTGGCGGTACATATTACCCAACAAATCCCCATTGATTACGACACACAGGGACGCAAGGTGAAATACCCCTTTAGCCTGGAACAGGAGAACAGCGATGGGCTGGACTGAGAAAGTGAATATCTGTGGAGCCGGTATGTGCAGCGTCAGATTGAAATCAGGTTGTTGGGTTTGCCTGATTGCAGTGACGACGCTCCTGACCGGTTGCAGCACGTCCAAAGAGGACATGTTGCCATCGGGAGATCAGACTATGCTGGCATTGTGGCAGGGAAAGGTCGCGTCGTCACAGATCACACTGGAAGCCCGTCAGGTGCTGCGCCGGGGGCTCAATGAACAGGAGCAGCAAATTTCGACTGACTATGCTGAAAGTTATAGTCGTACACAGGAAAATGAAATCAGTCAAACCTTCCCACGGCTACCCAATCCGGACATGGTGATGTATCTCTTTCCCCATTTGGTGGCGGGAAATTCGCCTGTGCCGGGATACAGCACGGTGTTTTCGTTTTACAGTCAGGTGCAGTATGCCCTGCCGGGTGAGCGGACGGTGGCATTGTGATGTGGACGTGGTTAAATAAAGTCCGCCTGCGTAAAGCGGACAACTACTCGGCATCCCTGAGTGAACCGGCGGTCATATTATCGCCTTCTGTCGGCGTGGCCGGGCGTGAACCTGTAAAGCGGCCCGGCAAAATGACGCACGCTGATGAAGCGGCACTGTATAACCCTTCACCGTCTATCATTGATTATTTGCCCTGGGCAGAATACCTGGACGAGGAAAAGTGTCTGTTGTTGGATGACGGCCTGTCAGTCGGGGCGGTTTATACCGTCTCTCCGGTCTCGACAGAAGGACGCCCCGCTGCCCGTCTGGAAGAGATCCGTGACCAGGTGGAGGATGCGTTGCAGGACAGCCTGGAGGAAGAGGATATTTCTCCCTGGGTGGTGCAGTTTTTTTGTCAGGATGAAGATGACTCGTCGTCATCGTTGACGCAGCTTCGTCAATATATCAAGCCCTGGGCACAGGGCACAGCCTTTACCGAAACGTGGCTGGCTGAGACTGAACGACATTTGCGGGGTATTGCCCGGCCTGAAGGGCTGTTTAACGACACATTGGTCACTGGTCAACCTTGGAGAGGGCAGCAACGCCGTACCCGAATGGTCGTTTATCGCTGGGTCCCGGCAGGCCAGAAGGATGCTCTGTCACCGGCAGCGTTGCTTAATCAGGTCTGTAACCGACTGACGGCCTCGCTGGCCAGCGCCGGCATTTTGTGTGAACGACAAGATGGCGAACAGGTTCATCACTGGTTACTGCGGTTATTCAATCCCGCTCCAGACTGGATTGATAAAGCGACGCTATATTGGGAGGCCCGCTACGCGGCCTGGCAGGCGGGTGAATTGCGTCCGGATAATGATTTCACGGAAACCTTGTGGTTTACCCCGCCGCGTTCTGACGTGAAAAACGGTGTCTGGTGGTTTGATAATATTGCTCATCGGGCGGTACCGGTTGAACGGCTGCGTCGCCCTCCAGAACCGGGAACGCTGACCGGTGAAATGGTCCGGGGTGAACATATCAATGCGCTGATGGATTTATTACCGTCAGGTACTCTTGTTTCATTGACCATTGTCATACAGGCGCAGGATACACTGGAGCGGGATTTCGACCGATTGTCAAAAAATGCAATGGGAGAAAATACTGAATCAGGGCGAGTGCGTGCAGACGTAAAAGAAGCTAAGGCGTATCTGGGGCTGAGACATAAACTGTGCCGTTCTGCACTGACCTTTCTGTTACAGGGGGTTGATGTTGACGATTTGAACCGTCGGCATCAGCAACTGGCCGCCACCCTGTTGGTCTCGGGGTTGCAGCCGGTTAAACCCGAATGCGACGTCGCGCCGTTAAACGGTTATCTGCGTGCCTTACCGATGTGTTTTAACCCGCAACGAGACAAGCATCACTGGTATACCCGGTTGACTTGGGTGCAGCATGTGGCTGGGTTGTTGCCAGTGACAGGGCGGGCGACCGGCACCGGTAACCCGGGTCTTAGCTTTTTTAACCGGGGCGGCGATGTGCTGACCTTTGATCCGCAAAATAAACATGACCGTACCCAGAATGCGCATCTGTTGCTGTTCGGGCCGACCGGTGCGGGGAAGTCGGCTACGCTTTGTGCGAGTTTATCGCAGCTGATGGCGGTGCACCGTCCCCGATTATTTGTGGCGGAGGCGGGCAACAGTTTTGGGTTGTTTGCCGATTACTGTCAATGTCTGGGGCTGAGTGTCAACAAAATCAGCATCAAACCGGGTTGTGGTGTCAGTCTGGCGCTGTTTGCTGATGCCCACCAATTGCTTCAAATGACATCTTCTCAGCTGGATTTGGCGGGTGAAAAGTCGGCAGAGGAAATTGAAGACGACGGGGACGATGAGCAACGCGATATTCTGGGTGAAATGGAAATTGCGGCCCGCATGATGATCACCGGCGGGGAGAAGAAGGAGGAAGAGCGTCTGACACGGGCGGATCGGGGCATGATCCGCGAAGCTATCATGATGGCGGCAAAAGCGAGCGCTGACGATGGCCGACAGATGATAGCGGAAGATCTGCAAAAGGCATTGTCTGTGATTGCCCGGGACAGCCGACGGGATGAACAGGGGCGATCATTGTGTACCGAACAGCGTCGTGCCCGTGCCGAAGAGATGGCGGGGGCGATGTCAATGTTCACCAGTGGTTTTGAGGGGGAATTGTTTAATCGGCCGGGAACCCCTTGGCCAGAAGCCGATGTGACGCTGATTGACCTCGGTACGTTGGCGCGTGAAGGGTATGGTGCCCAGATGTCGCTGGCGATGGTGTCTCTGGTCAATACCATCAACAATATGGCGGAGCGTGACCAGTTTGAGGACCGGGAAATTAATTTTGTGGTGGATGAGGCGCATATACTGACCACTAATCCGCTGTTGTCGCCCTATATGACCAAAGTCGTCAAGATGTGGCGAAAACTGGGCGCCTGGTTGTGGCTGGCTACTCAGAATTTGGCGGACTATCCGGATAGTGCGGAGAAGATGCTGAATATGGCGGAGTGGTGGTTATGTCTGACAATGCCACCGGATGAAATCGAACAGATAGCGCGTTTTAAAAAGCTGTCTGAAGAACAAAAATCGGTGTTGCTGTCAGCCAGCAAACTCCCGGGCTGTTACACCGAAGGCGTGGTGTTGTCGAAAAAAGTGGAGGCGTTGTTTCGGGTGGTGCCGCCCAGTGTCTATCTGGCGCTGGGTATGACGGAGAAAGAGGAAAAGGCAGAGCGCAGGGCGATTATGAAAGCGCTTCATTGCAGCGAATTGGATGCCGCCTTTGTTGTGGCGCGCAGGCTGGACCGTGCCCGTGGTCTGATATCCGGGGAAGCGGCAAATGTGCGTGATGAAGATCTCTTAGCCATGCAGGAGTGTAGGCTATGAATATCAGGGTATTCTGGACGCTTTTGCTGTTGTTAATGCCGGTATCGGTGTTTGCCAGCACGGTGATATATACCGACACAAGCCATCCGCCGCGCAATGCTGATCAACGTGTCCGGGTTGTGTACCTTGATGGGGCCGAACAGCTGCAAGCACAACTGTTCGGTCAGTTATCGGCTGATCCTCAACAGGCAGTCAAACAGGTCCGTCAGATTTTGCAGTCTCCATCGTGGCATCAACAGGGGCGACATATCGGTCAGGCTTACCAGGGGTTACTGAATGCCTGGACTCTGGGCCTTAAGAAGTTCCCGGCAGTGGTTTTTGATGATGATTATGTTGTGTACGGTACGACAGACGTCAGACAGGCCCGGTTACTTTGGGATACCTATCAGCAGGAAAAGCAGCCATGAAATCTTCGGATTTATCGTCATTAACATGGTATTCCCGGCTGAAAAAGTTCGGTATGGTCCTGATGCTAACGGTTGTTCTGGCGCCCGTGGCCGTTGCCAGTGTGAATACGGCCCAGATTGTGGCCAGTGCCGCGTCGGTATCGTGCATCAGTTGGCGGATAAAAGGTCTCTGTTACTGGCTGCTGTGTTCTCCCTGGGGGTGCAAAGTGCGGACCTCGATAAAAGTTGCGCATTTTATTCCTCAGGCCGTGGTCTCCGTCTATAACGCGCCTGGAGGTAATCCCTGGAGAGAAATGTCGCAGGTCAGCCAGGCAGTCGGTGAGGTGGAAAATATGGTCACCGGTGCACTTTCCGGGATAGTCATGGGTGGTGGCAATCATCAGCTGAAAATCCCAGGCAACCGAAAAAACAATCTGCATTTTAAATATGCCGATGCGATTGGGCATCCGGCAACTGCCATGATGGGCGGGAAAATTTCGGGGTATGCGTGTAAAAGTGCCGCCACGCCTTTTATGCCTTACTTTTTGAGTACTCTGGACAGCTTGGTTTGGCGGACTGGTGTGCCGGAATCATTTTATCCTGAGGCGCTTATTCCGGGTAAACGTGAACTGGGTGATTCATTGCGGGGCAATATGTGGGGCAATATTTATCCGCGAAGCGGGTTTGTGACACAACAGGATGATAATAAAGCGGCTGTAGTGGTAGCGCAACGGGTAGCTGACATCATCACCCGTACCGGGCAGGGGCATGTTTATCAATCCCTGCAAGGGAACCGCAAACAGGGTTACTGGCTGCCAGGCGAAGCAGTCGAAAATACGGGTAGCCAAAATCATCAATGGCAACGTTTAGCGCCGAAAATGAGCACCTCTTGTGCTGTTTTTCCGGATAACAGCGGGGAAGCGGCAAAGGACGGGAATTATGTCTTTGCATTGTGGCAACCCTACAGTTGTTGTCAGCGGCGGGGACAGACTTTGCTCTACAGTACCGATTTTTGAGACTGGGATCATGGGATGAGACAACGATTATTTTTGCCTGTATTGATAGCACTGGCGTTTATGCGTACTCCTGTTGTTCAGGCGGCAGGTTTTGCCATTGCGGACAGCCCGATAGGTTACGGGAAAAGCCTGAATGGGGCTGTATCGGACAAACTGTTTTACAACATGGGTGGCGGATCAGTGATATCGCAGCCGGCGACCCGCAGTCATCTGCAACATTTGGGCGGATTAAACCTCGGTTGGAGCAGTGACCTGATGTGCGGTCACTTTGATTTAAAAACGACGGTAGGGAATCAGCTTAATGGCCTGACTTCGGGGTTTAAAAACCTGATGGGGGAAGTGATACAAGGGGCTACCGGGGCTGTAGCCAGTTTGCCGGCAATGGTTATCCAGCGTGCTAATCCGGGATTATATGAAATGCTAACCAACGGGGTGTTACAGGCAGGTATTGCGTTTGACAAATCACAACTGAGTTGCCAGAACATGTCACAGCGTATGATGGATTTCTCGGATAGCAGTAAATGGACTAAAGCGGCGTTGATGGAGGAATACAAAACGCTGGTGAATACCGGCAACGGTGATGCGGTTGGCACGACACAAAAAATGGAGGTTGCGGACGGTACACAAGGTTCAAATTGGATTGGAGGTGAAAAACGGGGAGGAAAAGGACAGAAAGCGATTCAGCCTATCCGGGATCTGGCAAAAGCCGGCTTCAATATGATGAACAACCTGCCGGCGAATAGCCATGCCAATGTCAGCCACACACAATGTAATGGCGCTGCTTGCCAGAAATTCAAGAACAGTGAAGAAGCCGCAGACGCGGTCGTCAGGGTGTTAGGTGATCGTTCGGTTCGTACCTGTACCGACAGCCGTCAGTGTACTAGTGGTAGTACCGAAGACCAGCCGGGTGCAAGTGTCGCTGGGACGGGGTTTGCGCCGATGCTGGAAGAGGCGACCAGAACCAACATTGAGCAATTGATGAAACTGGTCAGCGGGGAAAATGCGCTTACTGTAGTCAATCTGGCAAAACTCAAAACGGGTAGCCTAGTGGTGACTCGCGGGGTTGTCCAGGCCCTGAAACGTGATCCGGACAGTGGTGCGCTGGTGAGTCGGTTGGCCAGTGAGTTAGCGATGGCAGACACCATTGAGACTGCGCTCACTATGCGGCGAATGTTGATGACCGGGCAGGCAGAACCGAATGCCGCTGCGCAGGCGCAGGCTATGGCAGAGAGTGATCGTCGTATTGCGACACTGGACAGAGAAATTACTGCCCTGAAGAATGAAATGGAGTTGCGCCGGGCGATTGCACAAAATACCGCACTGACCACGCTTGAGCGTGAACAACATCGGGTTGAAATGAATCTGCAACGGCAATCCACCGATAATACCGACAGTCGTATTCACACCTTGTCCGTGTCGCCGAAAGGGCGTGAAGGACAATAATGATGTCTGAGCAAAGTGAAATTCGGGTACCTGCTGGCACTAAACAGAGGTTGATAGTGGGACTGAAACGGCATTTCAGGCGGGGGTTAATCGTCATGTTGATGATGGGGGGCATGTTACTTGTTGCCGCAGCTGGCTTGGCGTATCCGTCTCAGTTCAATGCCTTACAACATTGGATGTACACGACCCGTTACGGCTGGCTGGCCTGGCGATTGGCCATGTACAGTGTGATTGCCTGTTTCATGTGGCAGCTTTGGCGATCCCCATTGCCGTTAACACAGAAAGCGGCTCTGAAACGGATGGCACTCATTTCGCTGGGATTTGTGGGGTTTTGTGAGTATGCCATGTTCTTCGTCTCCGGAGATCAGTCATGACAACTTACAGCTATCTGGAATATTTTCTGACCCTGCTGGGCTGGATAGTGAATAACGGTTTGTGGAATGTGTTGCTGGCCACCGGGTTATTTGTGCTGCCGCTGACATTCAAAATGATAGGTATCTGGCTGAAAGTCCGGGAAGAAGGGGAAGATGAAGGAAATAAGGGCATGCTCTCAGTGACCCGGATTGAAAACACCTTGTATGGTGCTTTCCTGGTCATTATCGTTTGCTGTGTGCCGTTGGTCAATGTGAGTCTGAATACCATTACGTATGATGACTCGCGGGCAAAAAGTTGTGGTACTTGGACACCGAAACCGGCTGAAACGGGTTATGCGTCCGTGATATCGTCGCTTGACGGTAAAACGGCGGCGGCTCCGGTTTGGTGGATACTGGTTCATCAGATTTCCAAAGGGGTCACTCAGGCTGCAATAGCTTCTCTTCCCTGCCGTCCCGACCTGAGGCAACTGCGTTTTGAGGTCCAGCATACGCGGATTAATAATCCGGCACTGGCTCAGATATTACAGGATTTCACCCATGACTGTTATGCGCTGGCATTGTATCAGTGGAAACGTCGGGACGAGGGAAGAACTTTGGATGAAGCGGTATTACGGGATATTGAATGGTTAGGGTCAAAAACGTTTCTGAATGGGGCGGGTTATTATGATGTGCTTCAGTCAAAAACGCCTCGTTCGGATTTTCCCTGGAAACCGCATCGTGATGACGGTTTTGCTAATACGGGGCAGGGGGGATATCCGACCTGCAAAGAATGGTGGTCAGACAGTCAAGTAGGATTGGAAAAACGGGTGATGGCTCAGGTTGAGCCAGGTATGTGGTTTCGGCTATCGGCAGCATTGAAGCTGATGGGCAAAGAGACGTCAGAATACAAAGAAGCGGTGATACGGCGTCTGGTGAGTCCGGAAAGCCTAACCACATCTCAAGGGGGACATGTCTATGCCGGTTACGGGGGTAACGCGGATTTTACTCTGATGAATTCGGTGGGCCGGATAGCCTCATTGGGCGGGGTGTCGTTGGGAAGCCTGGCGGCATTTCCGGCGTTTGATGCAATGCGCCAGGCATTACCAATGGTACAGGCTGTTATACTGATGGCGGTGACTATCATATTGCCCCTGATTATCGTATTTGCTGTCTATGAATATAAGACGGTTATTACGCTGACCTTTGTCGTGTTTGCGCTGAATTTTTTGACATTTTGGTGGGAACTGGCACGCTGGTTGGACAGCGGGTTAATGGAGGCATTGTATGGTTCGGATACGCACAGCCGCTGGAATATGGCCGGTTTTCAGAATAGCACAGACGATATCATTATGAGTTTTGTGATGGGAGCGATGTTTATTGTGTTGCCAGCATTGTGGATGGGAGCGTTGTCGTGGGCGGGAATTAAAATGGGTGACGCAGTAACAAATGCAACGAAAAATGGTTCTGCTGATATTCAGAAATCGGGTGGGAAATTAGGAGATAGAATAAGTAGGTAACATAATTATTTCTTGGTTAGGTTAGCCAAAAATTTAAGCGGCGTCTATGGTATGAATCGTAAAACGAGTTGTGTGTTATGCACATTTGCACGGCTGATAAAGCTCATTCACCTGACCCCATCAAAGGGTCGGGTGAATGGAAGCGGTTGGTGAGCTGGGGAGGCGAACCAACATCAGCGGTGTAACTGTGTATAACGCTTTTTTAACGAATAAGGTGAGTAGTCATATTTTTAACTTTCTGGCGGGTTGATGCATCGAAAAGAGTATTTCTTTGCGAAACTATCAGGGACACCTGTCAGTATTTTTGTCTGGAATTTTGTAGGAAACAGGAGATATTTAATTTAATCGAATAACCTTTATTACATTTTTCACTCAGCTTGTTGTAGCGTTCTATAAACTTGGAATCATAAAAAGAAAGTTTGTTAATAGTTTTGATAAGGTTTTTTTGTTATTGTTATTTAAAATAAAATCCTTATCTTTAAATAATCTAGAGACTTCTCAGTTGAATATACTAGTACGAATCTAGGATAATGATTTACAGTCGAATCAGGATTGTCAATGAGGTCAGTTAATTTTATAGTTTTTGATTTTGGTACTGATTTAGATGAATGTAATAAATCATTATTCTTCTGGATAATTCTGTTATCACCATTGTTATTACTAGAGTCGTCAGCATTTCTATATATGTAGCTACTATATCACTGAATTCTCGTTTGAGATTTTGACATACTATGCTTGTGTCCTCTACTGTACATATAGCCAAGCGGCGGCAAGCATTTCTTCTGTATGTGGCAAAAAAATGGCCAGCCTAGCTACTTCAGTTAAATGTAAAATATAAAGTTTGTTATTATATTTCTGCCTTTTTACTTAGCTTTAAAAGGCCGTTGTTATTTTCTTCTAACATTTTTTGCAACCCATGTGCCACTTGTATTGTCTGGCTCGAAATTCACGTTGATACCTATTTCGTGAGGTAAATTCTTTTCATGATTTCCATGGGCATCGAGAACAAATAGATTACTTGGATGTTTAAATGCTTTTATTGAAACCACTTTACCTTCAACCTTTACAATTACACCATCCAATCTTGTCTCTGCAATGTTTTTATTATACCAAGCTTCTATATCTACTGGATGTACTTGATCAAAATCTTTGGCTGCCTGTTTGAATCTCTCAATAGTTTCCTTTTTACACAGTTGGGTTATTTGCTCTATACTTTCCATAATAACAATTGTTTTGAGATTAGAGGGATTAATATACTTAATTAAGTTCAAGCACATCTTAAAACTATTGAGTACTGTATTAATGTGACCTTCAACGGAAAAACTTTTCCTATTATGCCATATAGGCTCATGATGAGCGATTCTATTACGAAGAGAATTAAGTTTTTTTATGTCGTTGGTTATATGCTTGAAAGTCACTTTTTCACCTGGGAATGCAAAATCTATCATTTCCGGCCATATTTTAAGGGACCCCTGTTTATCAGATTTATGATGATTGGAGCAAATGTTACTCCATACACCAAATGTAAGCTTTGCAATCAATTCATCCGGAGTTACTTTTCTTTTTTCTTCTTGGATAGAAGAAAGGGCATTTTCCACTGCCTCACGACTTTTTATAAATTTGTTATCTTCTGTATTTAAATAGAAATGTTGAATCCAGTTTCTGTCTATTGCCATTTCAGCAGCGGCAGGGGGAAGCCCACTATCTATAAGTTTTTGCCGTTGATATGCTAAGTGACCATCATATACAGGCTCTTAAGCAGTAACTGTATATTTTAGATAGAAAAAAGGCTTCATTTATGATCTGATAATCGTCGCCAAACTAATACCAAAACCACGGATGAAGCCTGT
>NZ_JAXBVE010000053.1:0-28617 GCF_035181445.1 Photorhabdus africana | reverse complement strand
AAATAAGCAAATAAGCAAATAAGCAAATAAGCAAATAAGCAAATAAGCAAATAAGCAAATAAGCAAATAAGCAAATAAGCAAATAAGCAAATAAGCAAATAAGCAAATAAGCAAATAAGTATAAACCAAAAACCATATAAATTAAACTTAAATAATATAGAAACCTCAAGTTAATTTAAAATTTACCTTCTATACCCTATGGATTTCAAGATGCATCGCGGCGGTAAGGGAGTGAATCCCCGGGAGCATAGCAAACTATGTGACCGGGGTGAGCGAGTGCAGCCAACGCAGGCAATGAAACACTAATTTGCTTAATGCGACGAATCTTGTTATCACCAACAATACTGTTCGGATAATCCGTTTTCAATTTCAAATCGGACAATTTGACCGAAGCTGACTAAATAGCATTAGCTAATGACAAACCATTTTCTTTAGTTCCCGCCGTTCCCTCACCCTTATCCAGTGTTTGATTGTCTCTTGTGATTCATACTCCTGATTTACGACCATATCAGGATGAAGATGATGGGCAATCTCTGTCCAATCAGCAGAGCCATCTTTATATTGTAGATAAAAATCATCCAAACCAGAACTATCGCTGAGATTGTACTTAATCAAATAATTGTCACCACCCTGTGGATACAACAAAATGCCACATGATGATAAGTCTGACGACTAAAATTAGTTATCTGTAGGGTGACTTTATTTTCTAATAAAGAGATTTAGAGAGTGATAATTATGTAAAAAACATTATAACCAGAGTCGTTATTTACTATAGTTTATCTTTAATAATTTAATTAATAACAAAGTTTTATTTATTACTATTCTTACTCCTCCATTCAACTCTATAAAAAAACAAATATCAACAACATATTAACCCTAATTATCCAACAAGATAATAAAAATTTAAGCTTTATAAAGATGCAACAGATAAAAAAACACGCTCTTACCAAGGAATATCCTTCGTAAGAGCCAAAGATTAAGGACGAACACCCAAAGTATGACAAATTGCATAACTCAGTTCTGCGCGGTTTAAGGTATAAAAATGAAAATCCTTCACACCTTCGCGACTTAAAATCTTCACCATATCCATTGCGATAGAAGCACCAACTAAATTTGCGCTTTCAGGATCATCATCCAGTCCATCAAACATTCT
The DNA here is from genome assembly GCF_035181445.1 of Photorhabdus africana. Lineage (NCBI taxonomy): Bacteria > Pseudomonadati > Pseudomonadota > Gammaproteobacteria > Enterobacterales > Morganellaceae > Photorhabdus > Photorhabdus africana. Next base: position 27,464 of record NZ_JAXBVE010000053.1, on the reverse strand, counting down.
GGTCATCCAACTTGGAATACGCACATTAGTCATTACAGCAAAACGTTTAAGCTGACGGAAATTGGATACCGGCAAAATTCCCGGTACGATTTCTACATCAATCCCAGCAGTCACACAGCGGTCACGAAAACGTAGGTAACTTTCCACATCAAAGAAGAATTGAGTAATAGCACGGTTCGCACCCGCATCAATTTTTCGTTTCAGACTAATCAGGTCAGCCTGAGAACTTTTTGCCTCAGGATGCACTTCAGGGTAAGCCGCAACGGAAATATCAAAATCAGCCTCTTTCTTAAGTAATTCAACCAGATCAACTCCATACATTTTAGGTTTTTCACCGTTTTCCGGTAAATCACCCCGTAAAGCCACAATATGACGAATTCCATTTTTCCAATAATCACGGGCAATTTCACACAATTCATCACGGCTGGCATCAATACAAGTAAGGTGCGGAGCCGCTTCAAGGCCGGTTTTTTCTTTTATTCCCTTGATTATGCTATGGGTACGATCACGCTCTCCAGAGTTAGCACCATAAGTAACAGAAACAAATTTAGGCTTGAGGGTGCTCAGGCGGTTAATGGATTTCCACAGGGTTTTTTCCATCTCGGCTGTGCGCGGTGGAAAGAATTCAAATGAAACACGGATCTGTCCTTCCAGTTCAGCCAGATTCTGATTCAGCGCCTCTCGCTGATTTGCGTGAAAAAAACTCATATCCTGCACCTCGTTAACAAGCGGAATAATTTCCCATCTTAATAATTTGCCAGTTACTTTTATTTACACATCTAAACACCTATACGTTTAGACGTCTAAATAAGATGAAGGATCGGCATTTTTTAGTCAACAACAAATTTGAGTTAAATCGGTGAGGAATATTCACCCTGAATCGGAAAAAAATTCATCAAGGGATCTTTGGCTTTGTTTATATCGGCTTAGTGGATCGATAGCTAAGGCAGCAATGAGGAAAGATGCCCTGCTCAGGACATCCCCCCTCTCGTTACCTCAAATCTCAAGCGAAGGAAATCACATTTGATTCAATCAGTGGAGGTTCGAAAGCTTAAAGCAATTGTGACAAACGGTTAAGATCAGACTGAATCGCTCCGGCTGTCACGTCACGGCCTGCCCCCGGCCCACGGATCACTAACGGATTATCACGATACCAACGGCTCTCAATCGCAAACACGTTGTCGCACGGTAGCAAAGACGCCAATGGGTGATCAGGACGTACCGCCTCAACACCCACCTTTGCCTTACCATTCGCATTAAAACGGGCAACATAACGCAGCACCATGCCCATTTCCTGCGCCGCGGCTAATCGCTGCACCATCTGTTCATTGATAGCACCGCTATTATCAAAGAATTGTTCAATAGAGCCTGATTCTGCTTCTTTCGGCACCAGTGACTCAACACGCACCTGCTCTGGCTCAATCTCATACCCGGCTTCACGGGCAAGGATAATCAATTTACGCATCACATCCTGACCAGACAAATCAATACGCGGATCAGGTTCTGTCAATCCCTGTTGCCACGCCTGTTCAACTAAATCACTAAACGGTACTGAACCATCAAATTGCAGAAACAGCCAAGATAATGTACCAGAGAAAATGCCACTAATGGACAAAATGGTATCACCACTCTCCCGTAAGTCCCTCACGGTATGATTAATAGGTAAGCCAGCGCCAACTGTTGCATTGTAAAACCAATGGCGGCCTGTTTTGGCAAATGCATCACGAATAAAACGATAATCGCTGCTACTGGAAGCACCCGCAATTTTATTGGCACTGATAACATGGAAACCATAGCTGGCGAAATCGCTGTAACATCGAGCTAATTCTTCACTCGCCGTCACATCCAGGATCACCAAATCATCATAAGGATGCGCTCGCATCCACAGAAATAATTCATCAACATCATATTCTGTCGCTTCGTTATCAAAAAAAGCTAATGCTCGACTAGCATCAATCCCTTGATAGTCGAGTAAACTCCGGCGACTATCCGCCACACCGACCAAAACAAATTCAAAATCACTGCGAGCCGAAATGTTTTTCTGCTCACGAGCGAATAACTCCAACCAACGAGAGCCGATATTTCCTTTACCAAACAAAATCAGACCAATCCGCTTTTCAGCACGGAACAAACTCTGATGCAACCCCTGAATCACATGTTCAGTCTGATTAGTCCGCAACACAGCAACAAGGCTGATGCCATCCTCCGCATGCCAGATAAATTCTACCGGTTGATCTTTAAGTTGCTGATAAAAACGGTGGCAATGTAATGGGTTCTTGCATACACCAGCTCCAACCAGTGCCACTAGCGCCAAGCCTTCTCTAAGGGAAAGTTTCCCCGGAAGCGTAGCATCTTCCAGCACACCCAATGCACTATTCACTACTTCGGAAGTGTAACAGAGCTGAATCAAATTACAGTCTAGATGGATGCCTGTCGCCAATGGGCGAATTTGTTCTCGCTTTAACAACAAATCAATATCTTTGTATATCTGTTTAAAATCATGATGAGCGGCCACATGCAACTCAATCAGGCAAACATCATCATGACTAGTAACAATTTTTGCGCCAGTCCCAGAAGCCAAAACCCTTTCAATACGCGTTGATCCTTGCTCCGGCTGGTAGCTGCAACGTAATAGCAAATCAATATCACTGAAGGAAACAGGCTGTAAGGTACGAGCATGCAACACGGGTGCGGCAAGACGAGCAAGCTCGCTGGCTTCATCCAAGCGTAATAGTGGCAACAAACAGGCATCTTTGACTTTTCTCGGATCAGCACTGTAAACACCAGCAACATCACTCCAGATGGTTACCCGCCTCGCCCCTGCCAAAGCCCCAACCTGAGTTGCGGAGTAGTCACTGCCATTTCGCCCCAATAAAACCGTTTCTCCATCATGATTACTGGAGATAAAACCGGTCACCACCAGTCGTTTATTTAGATTTTGTGTTAGCAACTGATTTAGCAATGGTTGGGAAAGGGTAACATCAATTTGCGGCTGAGCCGCCCGTTCCGCACGTAAAAACTGGCGAGCATCCACCCAAGCGCTAGGAATACCCTGAACTTCAAGCACAGCCGACATCAAACGCGCGGACCAGATCTCTCCGTGCCCCACCACTTCTGCATAAGTCACATCACTAACTGGTTTATCCAGTAATGCACTTAGCTTTTCAAGATCGGCAATAAAACGCTTCACCAACTCTTCAGCAACAGTTTCAGGTAGTAAACCTCTGATCAGATCCTGCTGATAACGGCGCAGAACCTGCTGTACCTGATGGGCAGAAATACGGTCGCTCTGGCTAAGTTTAAGCCAATTAATTAACTGGTTAGTCGTGCTGCCTGCCGCGGATACCACCATTAAATCACCGGGTTGGCTGTAATTAGCCATAATCTTGGCTACCCGTTGATAACATTTCACATCCGCGAGACTACTTCCACCAAACTTATGTAATTGGCGGTTATTTTCCGCCGTTGCAACTACCAGTGCACTCATGGTCACTCCTTTACTACTGCCTGAAATGCATTTTCCAAATCAGCGATTAAATCCTGACTATCTTCAATACCCACAGAAACACGCAATAGTGAATCCGTAATCCCCGCTTCCGCCCTTGCCTGTGCTGACATTCCAGCATGAGTCATGGTAGCCGTATGAGAAATTAAGGTTTCCACACCACCCAGTGATTCCGCCAAAGTAAATAACTTTAACTCAGACAGAAAACGGCGTATCGCCTGTTCACCACCATCGAACTCAAAGCTTATCATTGCGCCAAAACCAAATTGTTGCTTACAAGCAATTTCATGCCCAGGATGATCTTTCAAAGCAGGATAAAAAAGTTTTTTCACTAACGGTTGCTGTTGAAGATAATTGACGAGCTCCAATGCATTCTTTTGCTGTAACAGGACCCGTGGCGATAAAGTGCGCATACCACGCAACAGCAGGTAGCTATCAAACGCCGCACCGGTTACACCAATATTATTCGCCCACCAAGCGAGCTCCGCTGCGACCTCTTCATCTTTTGCAATAATAGCTCCGGCAATGACATCAGAATGTCCATTAAGATATTTAGTACAGGAATGCACAACCAGATCTGCCCCCAACGCCAGAGGCTTCTGTAATACAGGGCTCAGGAAAGTGTTATCAACAATGACTGTCGCACCTACCTCATGGGAAAGCTGGCATATATGAGCAATATCAACAATACGCAATAAAGGATTACTGGGCGTTTCAATCAATACCAACTTTGGTTTTTTGAACAAGACTTGCTTTAATGCCTGTTCATCACTCTGATCGACAAAAGCCACTTCATAAGCACCGCGTTTAGTCTGGCTGTCAAATAAACGGTAACTGCCACCATAACAGTCATGAGGCGCAACCAACAGATCGCCAGGTTGAAGGAAAACCGTGCATAACAGGTGAATGGCTGACATTCCACTGCTGGTCATGATAGCACCCGCTCCCCCCTCCAGCTCAGCTAATGCCTGTTGCACCATATCGCGGCCCGGATTACTCCTGCGGGAATAATCATGTGTCCTTGGCTGATTAAAATCAGTAAAGTTATATGTGCTGGAAAGATATATAGGCGGAACAACACAACCATACTGTTCATCGTTATTCAGCCCATTGCGAACTGCTATTGTTGCCGGCTTGCGTGTCATATCAGCTACCACTATCTGTCATAAATTAAGTCAGGGAAGAATATCCGCTACCAAAGTAGACGTCAACACATCTAGACATCTAAACCTCTTTACGGTTAGATTAGACAATGGGATAATTATTCATCATAACTAATGCTGCTTTATTTATTAGTAGCCATTAGTTTATCGCATATACTATAACTGTATAATTGATAAGGAAATCACGATAAAATGGCAATATGTCACAACGAAAGCTGGTGCTGTTATCTGGCTTAATTTTATGATTTTACGACTATTTAAGGTACCCCATGGCTGAGTGGAACGGTGAATATGTCAGCCCTTATGCTGAACATGGCAAAAAAAGCGAACAAGTGAAGAAAATCACAGTCTCAATTCCTTTGAAAGTGTTGAGAATCCTCACTGATGAACGCACTCGTCGCCAGGTCAATAACCTGCGTCATGCAACTAATAGTGAATTGCTGTGTGAAGCATTCCTGCATGCATTTACTGGACAGCCGCTGCCCGATGATGCTGATTTACGTAAAGAGCGTAATGATGAAATCCCAGAGGCAGCCAAAAAAATTATGCGGGAATTAGATATTGATCCTGATACCTGGGAATATTGATAGTAGCGAAAAAACCCCTGTAAAAATACAGGGATTTTTTATTTTGACTAAAATGCAAAACGCCCGATGCAAAACACCGGGCGTTAGTACCAGTCGGCCTGTCATCACGGACAGGCGCAATTCTGCAATTACTTGCTGACACCTGGAACATTGAAACGTTTCTTAAAGCGATCAACACGACCACCAGTAGCAACATCACGTTGTTTACCCGTATAGAATGGGTGGCATTGGCCGCATACGTCCAGGTTCAGAGCGTGACCAGCGGTAGATCTGACTTGTATTACACTACCGCAAGAGCAAGTTGCAGTAATTTCTTCATATTTAGGATGAATACCTTTTTTCATGGGATAACCTCTGTTAAGGCCGTGTCGCTATCCAGCCCTGTTGCCGCCAGACACCACACGTCGTGTTGATAAAATGAGTTTGGTATCTTCCATACCAAAGGCGGCGGATCATACAGAATATCTACCCATCCCGCAATGAAATCCGCTTATTGTCTATGATACTCTATAGCCAATTTTTGCTTTATTTATTGATCGCTCGGAATAATTTTATGGCTGTTGTTCAGGTTGCTCTACCTGTCCCTCTTACCCGCTCTTTTGACTATCTGCTACCCGCAGAGAGTCAATTACCCGTTGCAGGAATGCGGGTAATAGTCCCTTTTGGCAAACGTAAAGCGATTGGTATCGTCACTGGGATAACTGACCACAGTGATATTCCGACAGAACAACTGAAAACCATAGAATCTATTCTCGATACTCACTCCTTATTTCCAGAAAATCTTTGGCAATTATTGCTCTGGGCATCCAGTTATTACCATTATCCCATCGGTGAAGTCCTGTTCCATGCATTGCCAGTGCTGCTTCGTCAGGGAAAACCTGCGGAATCAACTCCACTATGGCAATGGCAAGTCACACCAACAGGCGCTGAATTACCGCTGGCGCAACTGAAACGCTCGCCAAAACAGCAGCAAGTACTGGCAACCCTACGCCGTAAAGCAATATATCGCCATCAGATTACAGAACTGGAACTAAGCGAAAGCGCTTTCCAATCGCTCAAGAAGAAGTCACTTATCGATTTATACCCTGTACAACCTGAATCTGAGAACTGGCGAAATCACTTCCAAATCACTGGCGAACGCCTAAAATTGAATACCGAACAAGCCACAGCAGTTGGTGCTATCCGTGCAGAAGACCAGCAATTCTCTCCTTGGTTACTGGCGGGCATCACCGGATCAGGTAAAACAGAAGTTTATCTCAGTATATTGGAAAATATTCTGGCGCAAGGTAAACAAGCGCTGATACTTGTACCGGAAATTGGCCTGACACCACAGACCATCCGTCGCTTCCGTGAACGTTTCAACGCACCAGTTGATGTTCTGCATTCAGCCCTGAATGACAGTGAACGTCTCGCTGTATGGCTACGAGCGCGACAAGGTGAGAACGCAATTGTCATCGGTACACGCTCAGCCCTATTTACCCCTTTCGCCTGCCTTGGCATCATCATTATTGATGAAGAACATGACAGCTCTTATAAGCAACAGGAGGGCTGGCGTTATCATGCCCGTGATTTAGCGGTATTCAGAGCAAAAAAAGAGAATATCCCGGTGATCATGGGCTCTGCGACTCCAGCACTGGAAACACTTTACAATGTGCAACAAGGCAAATACCGCCCGCTAACATTGTCCAAACGGGCAGGTTATGCTCAGCCAGCGACTCAGCATCTGTTGGACCTAAAAGGCTTACCACTCAAAATCGGGTTATCTCAGCCACTAATAAAGCGTATTGAAGAACATCTACAAGCCAATAATCAGGTCATACTTTTCCTTAACCGCCGCGGTTATTCACCGGCCCTACTCTGCCATGAATGTGGCTGGATTGCAGAATGCCAACGCTGTGACCATTATTACACGCTGCATCAATACCATCGTCAGTTACGTTGCCATCATTGTGACAGCCAGCGCCCCGTTCCCCGTCAGTGCCCGCAATGCGGTTCTACTCATCTTCAACCTGTTGGCCTTGGCACAGAACAGCTTGAAGACGGTATTTCAGCCCTATTCCCTAATGTCCCCGTTACCCGCATTGACAGGGATACCACCAGCCGCAAAGGAACACTGGAACAACAACTGGCTGACATTCATGCCGGAAATGCCCGTATACTGATTGGCACCCAAATGCTGGCAAAAGGTCACCATTTTCCTGATGTCACACTGGTCGCGTTACTTGATGTTGATGGTGCCTTGTTTTCAGCAGATTTTCGGGCAGCAGAACGTTTCTCACAACTTTATACACAGGTTTCCGGTCGGGCTGGTCGAGCAGGTAAACGAGGTGAAGTGGTTCTTCAAACTCATCATCCTGACCACCCATTACTGCAAATTTTGCTCAATAAAGGCTACGATGCTTTCGCTATTCAAGCTATGGATGAGCGCAAAAGTGTGTTTTTGCCACCATTTACCAGCCATATTATCTTGCGGTCAGAAGATCACGATAATCAGCAAGCACCTGCTTTTTTACAACAATTGCGCCTACTTTTCGAACACCACCCTTTGCGGGATGATAACTTATGGATCATGGGCCCGGTTCCTGCATTACAGTCAAAAAGAGGTGGTCGTTATCGTTGGCAACTATTAATTCAACATCCATCCAGAACTGTTTTACAAAAAATCATGGCACTGGTTTATCCACAGATAACAGCTTTACCGCAAACCCGAAAAGTGAAATGGAATATCGATGTTGATCCAACAGATAGTTAGTAATTAATCGCCTCTATTTTAAAACACATAACCTGAGCAGATTAAACATTCTCTTATTTACTATTAAAAAAATCACACCCGGCAATCCGTAATCAATGAAAAATTACTCACTAATTTGCGAGCCATATCGAATAAATGATTTATATCACACTTTTTTACAAACTAAGGAATAAATGAATTTGCCAAACTGTTTAGAATGATCCCTTAATAACATTGTCATAACCTTAAACCGCATGTCGTTACTTTCCTTAAAGTCACTGATGGTTTCCCGGCAACCAGAAAATGACAATCATTTAACTAATCAGTCAGGAAATGAGGAGTGAGTTTTGGATCAGAAAAAGAATGGCACCTCCGCAACAATGAAAGATGTCGCTGAAGTGGCTGGCGTTTCTACCGCAACAGTATCGAGAACACTCATGAATCCAGAAAAGGTTTCTTCCCAGACCCGACAAAAAGTGGAACAAGCTGTACTGGCTGTGGGTTATTATCCAAATAATTTATCCCGTAATCTTAAACGCGGTGAGTCAAAAACTATTTTAGTGATAGTACCAAATATCAGCGATCCCTTTTTCACTGATGTGATTTGCGGCATTGAGGAGACAGCGGAACAACATGGCTATCTGGTTTTAATCGGTGATTGCCAACATCAGCAAAAACAGGAACACGCGTTTCTCAACCTGATTGCCACCAAACAAATTGATGGTCTGTTGCTACTGGGTTCGAATATCCCGTTTGATGCCAGTAAAGAAGAACAAAAAAACCTGCCACCAATGGTAATGGCAAACGAATTTGCACCAGAGCTAGAGCTGCCGACTATTCACATTGATAACCTGACCGCGGCATTCAATGCGACTCATTATCTACAAACATTGGGGCATAAACGCATTGCCTGCCTCTCCGGCCCGGAAAATATACCGATTTGCCGCTATCGCCGTCAGGGATATATCCAAGCATTGCGTCGCTCTGGTGGGACAATTCGTGAAGATTATATTGTCCAAGGTAACTTTACCCATGAAAGCGGGGCAAAGCTGACTGAACAGTTGCTCTCTCTGCTGGATCCTCCTACAGCCATCTTCTGCCACAGCGATGTCATGGCGATTGGCGTAATGTGGCAGGCTAAAAGAATGGGCTTAAAAATACCGGAAGATTTATCAATCATTGGGTTTGATAACTTAAGTCTCTCCATGTACAGCGATCCGCCGTTGACAACCGTTGGACAGCCCAGTTATCAAATTGGTCACCAGGCAATGTTACTGTTGCTAGATCAAATCCAGGGTCACACAACTTCTGGCGGGTCTCAGTTACTGGAATCGGAATTAATTATTCGGCAAAGTACCTGTTCGCCTAAAAGCTAGTCAAATAACCGCAGGTTAAGTAACATATCGTTTATTTTCTTTTACTTAAATTACTCAGCGAATTAGACAGTGGCACAACGAGATTATGTGAGTCGCGGGCGTTCAAACACCCGCCGTAAAAATACCGATAAGAAAAAATACCAAGCCCAGGGGCTGCCAAAAGCAACGCTGGCCGTCGCGGTAGCCTTAGTCGCTATCTTTATTGGTGGCCTTTACTTTATTACCCACAATAAACAGAAAAGCGAACCAGAAATACTGCCAAAACACTCTCAGCAAAACAATGGGTTACCGCCAAAACCAGAAGAACGCTGGCGCTATATCAAAGAATTGGAAAATCGCCCCGTTGGCATTGAGACACCACGTGATCCCTCATCCGGGGGGCAAATCAATTCACAAACCCAGTTGACCGCAGAGCAACGGCAGTTACTTGAACAAATGCAGGCGGATATGCGCCAACCGACGACTTCGCTGCCAGAAGTGCCATACAATGGCGTTCAAGTGCCGCGTTCACAAGTGATCATCAAGCCATCAACGGAGACACAACAACCAACGCAGACTCAGCCAGTTCAACCACAAACTCTACCACCGGTTGAAACCAGTAAACCTAAACCTGTAGATAAGCCCGTAGAAAAGGCACCGCGTATGATTTTACAATGTGGTTCATTCCGCAATATGGGCCAAGCTGAATCAGTACGTGCCAATCTGGCATTTGCGGGTATTGAAAGCCAGATCACAACGGGAGACGGCTGGCATCGTGTTGTTCTTGGTCCCTACAGTAAAAACACCGCAGAAAAAATGCGGGAACGTCTGAAAGGCGCTGGCGTATCAGGTTGCATTCTCCGTGTTACTGGGGGTTGAAAAATGATAATTCTCCCCCATCTATACTGCTAACACCGTGCACACGGTATTTTCGATAGCCGTATACCCTATGGATTTCAAGATGCATCGCGACGGCAAGGGAGCGAATCCCTGGGAGCATAGGTAACTATGTGACCGGGGTGAGCGAGTGCAGCCAACAAAGAGGCAACTTGAAAGATAACGGGTATATACACTGTCGAAAGTACCGTGCGTCACATTTATCTATTTTTGTAACCAAGGGCTTACTCGTGACTACAATCGTAAGTGTTCGCCGTAATGGCCAAGTCGTAATCGGTGGTGATGGACAGGCAACGATGGGTAATACCGTCATGAAAGGCAATGTCCGTAAAGTTCGCCGCCTCTATAATGACAAAGTCATCGCGGGTTTTGCCGGCGGTACAGCAGACGCTTTTACTCTGTTTGAACTGTTTGAACGTAAACTTGAAATGCACCAAGGGCATCTGACCAAAGCAGCGGTTGAGCTTGCTAAAGACTGGCGCACTGATCGCATGCTACGCAAACTGGAAGCTCTGCTGGCAGTCGCAGATGAAAATACCTCCCTGATCATTACAGGTAACGGCGATGTCATTCAGCCAGAAAATGACCTAATTGCCATTGGTTCCGGTGGCCCATACGCCCAATCCGCCGCACGGGCAATGCTGGAGAATACCGATCTCAGCGCCAGACAAATTGCAGAGAAAGCGTTAACCATTGCTGGTGATATCTGCATTTATACCAACCATAATCATAACTTCGAAGAACTTCCTTCAAAAGCGTAAGGGTAGATAGTATGTCTGAAATGACTCCACGCGAAATTGTCAGCGAACTTGACAAACACATTATTGGTCAGGATAAAGCGAAACGCGCTGTAGCTATCGCACTCCGTAACCGCTGGCGTCGTATGCAGCTAGATGAAACGCTGCGCTACGAAGTAACACCTAAAAATATCCTAATGATTGGCCCGACTGGGGTAGGTAAAACCGAAATCGCCCGTCGCCTGGCAAAACTGGCAAATGCGCCGTTTATCAAAGTCGAAGCGACCAAATTCACCGAAGTTGGCTATGTTGGTAAAGAAGTAGACTCTATCATCCGTGATCTGACCGATGCCGCGGTTAAAATGGTCCGCCTGCAATCCATCGAACAAAACCGTTATCGAGCAGAAGAACTGGCAGAAGAGCGTATTCTGGATGTCCTGATCCCACCAGCAAAAAATAACTGGGGACAAACGGAGACGCAAGTTGAGCCATCAGCCGCACGCCAGGCATTCCGTAAGAAACTACGTGAAGGTCAACTTGATGATAAAGAAATCGAGATCGATGTTGCTACCACACCTGTGGGCGTCGAGATCATGGCTCCTCCAGGTATGGAAGAGATGACAAATCAGCTGCAATCTATGTTCCAGAACCTTGCCGGTCAGAAACACAAATCTCGTAAGCTAAAAATCAAAGATGCTTTCAAGCTACTGATCGAAGAAGAAGCCTCCAAACTGGTTAACCCGGAAGAATTGAAACAACAGGCGATTGATTCCGTTGAACAACACGGTATTGTCTTCATTGATGAAATCGACAAAATCTGTAAACGAGGTCAAACTTCAGGCCCTGATGTTTCCCGTGAAGGTGTTCAGCGTGACCTGTTACCATTGGTGGAAGGTTGTACGGTATCCACTAAACACGGCATGGTAAAAACAGACCACATCCTGTTTATCGCCTCCGGTGCATTCCAGGTTGCCAGCCCTTCCGATCTGATCCCTGAATTACAAGGGCGTCTGCCAATCCGAGTGGAGTTACAGGCACTCACCACAAAAGATTTTGAGCGTATTCTGACTGAACCAAGTGCATCCCTGACGGAACAGTACAAAGCACTGATGGCAACGGAAGGTATGAGCATCAGTTTCACGGATGATGGCATTAGCAAAATTGCGGAATCCGCATGGCAGGTAAATGAATCAACCGAAAATATCGGGGCCCGTCGCCTACATACTGTGCTTGAGCGGCTGATAGAAGATATTTCCTTCGAAGCCAGCGAACGTCGTGGTCAGTCAGTTGATATTGATGCCGACTATGTTAAAAAGCATCTAGATAAATTGGTTGCAGATGAAGATCTGAGCCGCTTTATCCTATAATCGGTATATACGATTTCTGATCCGCTATAATGAATCATGGGAGGCTTGCCTCCCATTCGTTTTTTATAAGCCTACAGGAGTAAGTGAACGCAGAAATGAACTCATCAACTTCTATTAGTCAAACTCAAGCATGGCTGGAAAGTTTGCGTCCTAAAACGCTACCACTCGCCCTTGCCGCCATTATTACTGGCTCAGCCCTTGCTGCCTGGACAGGGCATTTCAAGCTACCGGTTGCCTTACTGGCTCTATTAACAGCAGCCATATTGCAAATTCTGTCCAATCTCGCCAATGATTACGGTGATGTTATCAAAGGCAGTGATACTGAAAAGCGTATCGGGCCACTACGTGGTATGCAAAAAGGCATTATTACCTCCTCACAGATGAAAAAAGCGCTGAAGATTATTGTCCTGCTAACTTGCCTGTCTGGTAGCGCCTTGATTGCTGTTGCCTGTGAAGAACCTAGCGATATATTCGGTTTTTTGGCACTTGGCCTGCTAGCAATTATTGCCGCAATTACCTATACAGTCGGTGCAAAACCTTATGGCTATATGGGACTTGGCGATATTTCAGTACTGATTTTCTTTGGCTGGTTAAGTGTTGCCGGTACTTATTATCTTCAAGCAGGTTTTTTTGACTCGGTTGTCATACTCCCGGCGACAGCCTGTGGTCTTCTCTCTGCTGCTGTTTTAAATATCAATAACCTGCGTGATATTGAAGATGACAGACGGCATGGCAAAAACACCCTAGCTGTCCGTCTCGGCCCTAAAAAAGCCCGTTATTATCACGGATGTTTAATAATTACAGCAATACTCTGCTTGGTATTATTCACCATACAAAACCCGTCTGGCTGGTCAAGCTGGTTGTTCCTGCTCGCTCTGCCTTGGTTGTTCAAACATATGTGGTATGTACTTAATGAACCCACACCAGAGGGAATGCGGCCAATGTTGGGACAGATGGTTAAGGCGGCATTATTGACTAATATTCTATTTTCAGTTGGTCTTATTTTTAATTAGACAGTATTTGCGCTGTTTTTCCGAAGGTGTTGTAACTTAATCATTCTGGGTACCTGTTAACAATATCAATTTAATAATTGATGATTTTGCTAACATCGGCCTGAAAGGGATATACTTACTGTTCCATACCTTAACCAGACGTAAATCCTATGAAATATGATACTTCCGAGCTTTGTGACATCTATCAAGAAGAAGTAAATGTGGTAGAGCCTATGTTCTCCAATTTTGGCGGGCGTACTTCATTTGGTGGTCAAATCATCACGGTTAAATGCTTTGAAGACAACGGGTTACTTTACGACCTGCTTGAAGACAACGGTCATGGACGCATTTTACTGGTAGATGGTGGTGGTTCTGTACGCCAAGCATTAATTAACGCTGAGCTGGCACAACTCGCTGTGCAAAATGGATGGGAGGGCATTGTTGTTTACGGTGCTGTACGTCAGGTTGACCAATTAGCAGAGTTCGACCTCGGCATTCAAGCTATAGCCGCTATTCCTGCTGGCTGTCGTGATGAAGGAACCGGCGCAAGCGATATCCGGGTGAATTTTGGTGGTGTCACCTTCTTCTCTGGCGATTATTTGTATGCCGATAACACCGGTATCATTTTGTCTGAAGAACCGTTGGAACTTGATGATAACGAAGAAGATGAGATCATCTGATGATATAAAACTAAGGGCGATTTTTCAGATCGCCCTTCTTTTGTCTGCTGGAAATTTCAATTACTGAACATCTTCCATTTTGCCTAACAAGGCACGCAAACGTTCTTGCCATACTTGTTGCTCTTGTTTTAATTGCTCATTTTCATGAGCCAGAGACTCACGGCCGCTGGTTGCATTCTGAATTTCCTGAGACAAAAATCGATTTTTTTCTTTTAATTCTTCAATTTCCATTTGTAGCAGGGTAATAGTATCAATCGCCTGCTGAACCTTGGCTTCCAGCTTTTCAAAAACTTCAAATGACATTCTCGGTTCCCCCTTGTAAGCAATTGTCTGATTGTATGTAGCCAAAGCGCCCCTGTCTAGCAACATCCCCAACACATGGAAAATAACTACCAAATAAAAAGCTCAAAGTGTCTCGCACTTTAATTTTTAGCAAAATAGCAGATAAATGCGGATTCGCTCATTTTGTTGACACAACACACACATTTCAATTTCGCTATTTCTCGTTTCCGCGCATTAACGATAAATTTACATAATCCCCTTTTCAATTTCTGAAAGGTGACAATAATAATTACGCTTCTAAAATCTTCTTTGTAGGATAGAACATATGAGCCAAGCCACTAGCACGACATTAACCGGACAATGTATCTCTGAGTTTCTTGGTACCGCACTATTGGTTTTCCTTGGAGTAGGCTGTGTTGCTGCTGCACGTATTGCCGGCGCACAATTAGGCTTATGGGAAATCAGTATTATTTGGGGTATGAGCGTTGCGTTAGCTGTTTATCTCACCGCAGGTGTTTCCGGTGCTCACCTTAACCCGGCAGTGACGATTGCCTTATGGTTGTTTGCCCGCTTTGATGGCAAAAAGGTTATCCCTTTCATTATTGCCCAAATGATTGGTGGCTTCATCGCTGCCGCTCTCATTTACATGATGTACTACAGCGTATTCCTTGATTACGAACAGGTACACAATATTGTTCGTGGTACGCCTGAAAGCCTGTTTACAGCAGGTGTATTCTCTACTTACCCAATGGCGCCACTGTCCATTTCTCAGGCTTTTATGATAGAGGTTATCATTGCCGCCATTCTGCTCTGTTTGATTCTGTCGCTGACTGACGATGGCAACGGTATTCCCCGCGGTCCTCTGGCCCCGTTACTGATTGGTATTGTGATCGCCGTTATCGGCGGTGCATTTGGCCCATTAACCGGTTTCGCGCTGAACCCGGCCCGTGACTTTGGCCCCAAACTAATTGCTTATCTAGCGGGTTGGGGAGATATTGCCCTGACAGGTGGACGTGAAATCCCTTACTGTCTGGTTACTCTGACCGCACCCATTATCGGCGGTATTGTGGGAGCATTTGGCTACCGCAAACTTATTGGCCGCAATTTACCTTCTGATGTTCATAAAACTGAAGTACAGAAGAAAAAGAAAGCCTAGAGTAGAGCATTACCAGAACAGGTTATTATCATGACAACAGAAAATATGATTGAGAAAAAGTATATTGTCGCCCTTGATCAAGGAACTACCAGCTCCCGAGCGATAATTCTTGATCACGACGCCAATATTATCTCAATTTCCCAAAGAGAGTTTACGCAAATTTATCCTAAACCGGGTTGGGTAGAACACGATCCAATGGAAATCTGGGCAACCCAAAGCTCAACTCTGGTAGAAGTATTGGCGAAAGCGGATATTAGTTCTGATCAGATTGCCGGTATTGGGATTACCAACCAACGTGAAACAACGATTATTTGGGAAAAAGAAACCGGTAAACCTATCTACAATGCCATCGTTTGGCAATGTCGCCGTACCGCGGACGCATGTACTAAACTAAAACAAAAAGAGGGATTGGAAGAATATATTCGCCAGAATACAGGGCTGGTAGTAGACCCTTATTTCTCCGGCACCAAAGTAAAATGGATCTTAGATAACGTCGCAGGCGCCCATGAACGGGCTGAAAAGGGAGAGCTCCTATTCGGTACTGTGGATACTTGGCTGGTATGGAAAATGACTCAAGGCCGAGTCCACGTTACCGATTTCACAAACGCCTCCCGAACGATGCTGTTCAATATTCACAATCTGGAGTGGGATCAGCATATTCTTGATGAGTTACAAATCCCTCGTTCCCTACTGCCTAGCGTTCATTCATCTTCTGAGATTTATGGTCAGACCAACATCGGCGGTAAAGGCGGCACCCGGATCCCTATCGCAGGTATTGCAGGTGACCAACAAGCTGCTCTATATGGCCAACTTTGTGTCCAACCGGGTATGGCGAAAAACACCTACGGGACAGGCTGTTTCCTGCTGATGAACACAGGTACAGATGCCGTGCGCTCCAACCACGGCCTACTGACAACGGTTGCCTGTGGTCCCCGGGGTGAAGTGAACTATGCGCTTGAAGGTGCGGTTTTCGTTGGTGGCGCTTCCATTCAATGGCTACGCGATGAACTGAAACTTATTGCAGATGCGGCTGACTCCGAATATTTTGCCACTAAAGTTAAAAATAGTAACGGCGTGTATGTGGTCCCTGCTTTTACCGGCCTTGGTGCCCCCTATTGGGACCCCTACGCCCGAGGGTCAATTTTCGGCCTAACCCGTGGTACCAACAGTAATCACATCATTCGTGCGACGCTGGAATCTATCGCCTATCAGACTCGTGATGTACTGGATGCTATGCAAGCTGATGCAGGCACCCGGCTGCAAGCACTGCGGGTAGATGGCGGAGCCGTTGCCAATAACTTCCTGATGCAATTCCAATCAGATATTCTTGGCACCCGTGTAGAACGCCCTGTAGTGCGTGAAAGCACTGCATTGGGCGCCGCATTCCTCGCAGGATTGGCAGTTGGCTACTGGAAAGACCTAGATGAAGTGAAAAGTAAAGCCACCATTGAGAAAGAATTCCGTCCGGGTATTGAAACCACCGAGCGTAATTACAAATACAATGGCTGGAAAAAAGCAGTTGCCCGTGCGCAGGATTGGGAAGATAAAGGCTAAGGCATTCTAATATAAAGAAAGGGTGAAATTACCACCCTTTCTTTACTATATGATTAAACGACATGTCCCTGGCGTTGCATCCTGTAACCAACAAAGTAAGATCAAATATTCATGACGCCGAACCATCCCGGTAACCACATCAATGCACCGGTCATTGACATCTTCTGAAGAACGGGGTTTTACAGCGCCCCGGATAAAGTCACAATAAACCCCCAGCTATCAGAAAATAGCTTGTATGCTGTTACTCTACTAATGTGATTAACTTACAAAGTTAAAATATTTTGCTAAGTAGTGCACAATTTTATTTTCAGAAAAAATTGCAGTCAATTACGCCATATATTGCAACAAATATGTACATATAAACCAAGTATTAATAAAATAATGGTTAATTTTTCTATGACACAGAATCGATAATGGTATTTATCTCTATAGGACTAAAATAGCGACGTAAAAACAAACTGTTCGGAGATTTCTTTCGGGATTAGGAGATAAGTTCCAATGGCAAACTGGGTTACAGGAAAAGTTACACAAGTTATTCACTGGACGAATACCTTATTCAGCATCAGGATACATGCACCGATTGAAGAATTTACTGCGGGCCAGTTTGCAAAACTGGCGATGGAAATAGATGATGAACGGGTGCAACGGGCCTACTCTTATGTTAATGCCCCGATAGATAATAATCTTGAATTCTACTTAGTGACGGTTCCAGAAGGCAAACTCAGCCCACGGTTAGCAGCTCTGCAACCGGGTGATGATCTCTTAGTAACAGAACAAGCCGCAGGCTTTTTTATTCTTGATGAAATACCTGATTGTGAAACATTATGGATGCTTTCAACAGGGACCGCCATTGGCCCTTATCTGTCAATCCTCCAGCAAGGAGATCATCTGGATAGATTCAAGAATATCGTATTGGTGCATGCAGTCAGACTAACACAAGATTTAAGCTATCTGCCCTTAATGCAGCAATTAGTTGAACGTCTCAATGGCAAGTTACGAATTCAGACTATCGTCAGCCGTGAACAAAACCCCGGCTCATTGACTGGCCGTATCCCGACATTGATCGAGAACGGCGAACTTGAATCCGCTGTCGGACTTACGATGAGCAGTGACAACAGCCATATTATGTTATGCGGTAACCCTCAAATGGTGAAAGATACCCAGCAACTGCTAAAAGAGCGGCGTGGAATGACAAAACACCTACGCCGCAAACCGGGGCATATCACCAGTGAGCAATATTGGTAATTTCAGTCATCTTTGACAGAAATAAAATCCACTTTCTCTGTCGCCTCACCAAACCGGTTTGACCCATCCGTACCACGGAATACACCGCAATCAAGCACCATCATTACAATGATCAATGTGGGGATAAAACGGCCAATCCCCCATTGCCAGAATGGTGCCATACCACCCCAGTCAGCAGCAATCAACAACCCTGCCAGTAATAAAAGCAGCGACCAACCTCCCCGCTTATTTCGATCATGCAGACGCTTAACCATCATTGCCGCTACGGGATACATCACCAAGACAAGCACAAAAACAGCATAGTGCATGGTCAAAGAATTCATTCCCTGAATAGTCAAGATAACAAACATCAAGGCCAAGCAAACACCAATGCCAATCCAGAATTCACGCCGCCCAATTCGCCCTTTGAATGAAAAACCCCATTGTTGTAATGTCATCTATTCTTTTCCAATCGTGTATTCTGTTTCTCAGCGCAGTTTAACCTAAGCGAGCGACAACATGAAAATGGACGTTAATAAATTTCTAGCCATAATATTAGCGGCAAGCAGTGTCGGTTTGCCATTGGTAGCCAATGCTGATAAATCCACAACCACAGAACCCACAGTACAAGCGACCTATCTTCTGCCGAATGCCCCCTCTTTCGATGAAACTATCCCGCGATTTCGCGAAAAATATAATCGCCGCAACCCAACATTGCCACTACGCGAGTATCGAGTAATCATAAGTAAAAACATTTATCCGCCACTGACACGAGCAGCCAGCAAAATCAATGAAAAACTCTATTCTTCCGCCGTACTTGAGCGAGGAAGTGAAAAAATCAAAAGCCTGCAACTGACATTACTACCATCAGAAAATACCGCTGAAACTCAGCAAAACCAAATTCTAGCAGAGCAGTACATGACCGCCCTAATGCGCCACTTTAACCCAACACTTTCACAGGAACAAAGCAAAGAGAATATTGACAACTTACTCATAAACAGCAAAAAATCGCCATTTTACAGCCACAACATCGGCGCCATTCGCTATATTGTGGTAAATAGTAGCGAAAAAACGCTTACTTTCGCTATTGAACCGATTAAGCTATGGTTATTTGAACCCGATAACTAATCAAATTCAGCAATAAAAAAAAGCTATTGTTGGCAATGATCACTATACTGTGGAGCGCCGATCTACCGAATCGATCTTAAGAATGAATTTCATTCAACTCACTACTTAAACATTCTCTGGTTGGAGGAAAAAACATGCGACATCCATTAGTTATGGGTAACTGGAAATTGAATGGCAGCACCCATATGGTTAACGAACTCATCACTGGCCTGCGTCAAGAATTAAGCAGTGTTACCGGCTGTGACGTCGCTATCGCGCCACCAGCGCTTTATCTCTCTCAGGCTAAACAAACACTGGCTGGCAGCCGCATTGCTCTAGGTGCACAGGATGTTGACGTTAACCTGTCTGGTGCATTTACCGGTGAAACTTCCGCCACAATGTTGAAAGACATTGGCGCAGAATACATTATTATCGGCCACTCTGAACGCCGTACTTACCACCAAGAAAGTGACGAATTCATTGCGAAAAAATTTGCCATTCTTAAACAACAAGGTCTAATTCCTGTTTTGTGCATCGGCGAAACTGAACAGGAAAATGAAGCCGGCCAAACTGAAAGCGTATGTGCAAGGCAAATTGATGCGGTTCTGAACACATTGGGAGTAGAAGCCTTCCAAGGTGCGGTCATCGCTTACGAACCTGTTTGGGCAATTGGTACAGGCAAATCAGCAACACCGGCACAAGCTCAGGCTGTGCACAAATTCATCCGTGATCATATTGCGCAGAAAGATACCGCAATCGCACAACAAGTCATTATCCAGTACGGTGGCTCTGTGAACGCAGATAATGCCGCTGAACTATTTGCTCAGCCAGACATTGACGGTGCATTAGTTGGTGGTGCATCTCTAAAAGCTAACGCTTTCGCTGTTATCGTAAAAGCCGCAGCCGCTGCGAAAAAAGCCTAATTCATATTTCAACGATAATTGACCGCCGTACACCTACGGCGGTCAATTATTTTTATCGCTGAATAATCTCATCAAACACACCGCCAGCCGCAAAATGCACTTTTTGAGCTTCACCCCAACCGCCGAATATCTTATCGACAGTAAATAATTCCAAAGCAGGAAAAGAAGAGAGGTACTTATCGGCAACCGCTTTATCACGTGGCCGATAATAATTTTTAGCCACTATCTCCTGTCCAACTGGCGAGTAAAGGTATTGCAGATATTCTGTTGCTAACTCACGGCTATGACGTTTATCAACAACCTTATCAACAACCGAAACCGTCGGCTCAGCCAGAATTGAAAGACTCGGTGTCACAATTTCGAATTTATCTTTATCAAGCGCATTAATCGCTAATAATGCCTCATTCTCCCAGGCAATTAATACATCACCGATTCCACGCTCGACAAAAGTACTGGTCGCTCCTCTTGCGCCAGAATCGAGTACTTCAACATTCTGGTAAAGGGCTTTAACAAACGCTTTCGCTTTGTCCTGTTCCTGATTGTTATGAATCAACCCATAACCCCATGCAGCCAGATAATTCCAGCGTGCACCGCCCGATGTTTTTGGATTAGGTGTCACAACAGATACTCCTGAACGAACTAAATCCGGCCAGTCTTTAATTTGCTTTGGATTACCTTTCCGCACTAAAAAAACAATGGTTGAAGTATAGGGGGCAGAATTCTCTGGCAAACGCTTAATCCATGCTTTCGCTATCCGGCCACGTTCCGCAATGGCATCCACATCATAGGCCAAAGCCAGTGTCACCACATCCGCCTCAAGGCCGTTGATAACAGAAGTTGCCTGTTTACCCGAACCACCATGAGATTGCCGGATTATCACCTTATCCCCTGTCTTCTGCTGCCAATAATCACTAAAAGCCTGATTATACTGCTGATATAACTCACGGGTTGGATCATAGGAAACATTAAGAAGTTGAAGATCTTTTGCCCATACGCTGCTACTAGTAATCAATAGTAACGTCAATGCTACACGCCATCTGACTTTCATTTGAATCTCTCCACAAAGTGTTTTAACTGTTATGAAATTCAAGGCTGACAGAAAGCGTTATCACTCAGAAATAATTAAAAGCATTTATTTATATGTGATAGGAATATCCAAAGATAAATTACAGCCTCCAACGAGGCTGCAACGGATTTAGGTTTGCCGGTATTGACGTGATCAATACAACTTTTTCGCGGTTTCCAACCAATCCTGTTTAAACACACGTTGCATATCTTGCACTGCATCAATGATGTCATGATGAACAAGTTTCTCGTTCTGAATGCCAACACAACGACCACCATAACCTTCCAGCAGTAATTGAATGGAATATGCCCCCATACGGGAAGCCAGAATACGATCATAGGCAACCGGGGAACCGCCACGCTGAACATGGCCTAAGACTGTGGCACGGGTTTCATGATGCGTCTCTTTTTCGATATGTCTCGCAAGTTCATAAACATCACAAACATGTTCGGTAATTGCAACGATGGCGTGGCGTTTGCCTTTATCGATACCCGCTTTAATTTCAGCTACGAGCTCATCACAACTAAATGAGACTTCCGGTAGAACAATAAACTCACAACCGCCTGCAATAGCGGCTGACAAAGTGAGATCACCACAATAACGTCCCATTACTTCAACAATGGAAATACGTTTGTGGGAAGTCGAAGTATCACGCAGACGGTCAATCGCTTCCACCACAGTTTCCAGCGCAGTGAAATAGCCGATGGTATAATCGGTACCCGCCACATCATTATCAATAGTGCCCGGCAGACCAATACAGGGGAAACCCGCTTCTGTCAGTTTTTTCGCGCCAAGATAGGAACCGTCACCACCGATAACGACCAGAGCATCAAGGCCGTTTTTTCTCATGTTCTCAATCGCGACAGTACGAACCTTCTCATCCCTGAACTCTGGAAAACGAGCGGAACCTAGAAAAGTACCCCCACGGTTAATCATGTCGGATACACTAAAACGGTCAAGTTTCTTCATGCGGTTTTCATACAAGCCAAGATAGCCATCATAAATACCGAAAACTTCCAACCCTTCGGTTAATCCCGCACGAACCACACCACGAATAGCTGCATTCATACCCGGCGCATCACCGCCACTCGTTAAGACACCGATTCTTTTGATCTCATTGCTCATGACGACCTCTGACTTGTAGATGTAATAATTGCAAACCCGCTAACGGCGGACTCCGTATGCGATCACTTTGCCTGAGAAATCTGCCTTTTTAACCTGTTACCACCCGACGTACTGAAACAATCAAGCTGAATTGATTCAACTTCTCATATAATACGGTAAAAAACCAAGTCTGCATTAACAATAAGTCCCTTTTTTGAGATCAAGTTGGCTAAAAAACCATTTAATTACGCTCCTATAGCTCTTAAAGTCATCAACCAACCTCCGAGAAATCCTATCCTTATATCCCCGCTCGCACTGGATAACCTAACTTCTTCCACTCCTTTAAGCTCGTTTTTCAAATGTCAGACTATAGGTCATCAAGGCTCACACTAACAAATTCAGCATCTTTTAAGCGCTTATCCTAAACTTTGTTCAATGCCGCATCCTCAGCAAATTCCTGATAGTAAGCGAATAACTCAGGCGGCACACAATAAAATGCTGGTTCATTTCGGTTTAAGATTGCGATAGCCTCACCTTCTCCCTGTAAATATGTTCCCATAGGGTTACGTTTCAGATCGGTAATACTCGCCGTTGTGTTTGTTAAGATTTGAGATGCCATACACCACCTCATGCAATTATATATACCCTATGGATTTCAAGATGCATCGCGACGGCAAGGGAGAGAATCCCCGGGAGCATAGCAAACTATGTGACCGGGGTGAGCGAGCGCAGCCAACAAAGAGGCAACTTGAAAGATAACGGGTATAATTCAACATCAGATCATTTAAAAGCACCTTTAAATGATCTTTTATTTAATCTTTATGTATAAAAATAACGTGTCAGATGGAAAAAGACTGGGGCGGCAAAACATAACGAATCGATCCTATCTAACATGCCGCCATGACCTTCAATCATTTCACCGAAATCTTTAATGCCACTATCACGTTTTATCGCCGACATACACAAGCCACCAATAAAGCCCATCAGCGTAATCGCTAATGACATCAAACCTGCCTCCCACGGAGAAAATGGCGTTACCCAATAAAGTGACATTCCTAATAACACTGAAACCAAAATGCCACCAACAAAACCTTCAACTGTTTTATTTGGGCTCAATTTAGGCACAATAGGATGTTTGCCAAATAATTTACCAAACACATATTGCAAGACATCTGACATCTGCACCACAATCATTAAAAACAACAATAATTCGACATTCTCGCCCTCATAACCAGGAATATCTAACATCAATAAAGCGGGGGCATGGCTAATACAAAATACAGCAACTAACATACCCCACTGTATTTTGGCTGTCCGTTCCAGAAAGTTCGTTGTATCTCCAGCCAATGCAATACGAGCAGGTAAAAACAGGAAAACATAAACAGGAATGAAAATAGAAAACACGCCATACCACTCAATACCAACAGCAACGTATTGCAATGGCATGAAAATAAAGAAACACCAGAACATCGCCTCATGGTCACTTCGTCGTGTTGGTGTCAAAGTGAAAAATTCCCGTAAAGCGAAAAATGACATACTCGCAAATAATAACACTGAGCCGATCGGCCCAATAATCACCGACAACACACAAATAATACACATCCCCCACCAGCCACGGATGCGAGCATTCAGATTATCAATTGTCGCATTACTGTTATCCCTTGAATATTTGGAGGAAAGTATTGCACCAACAATACTGGCAATAATTAACGGCACGAACATACCACCCAACAACAGGAGTAGTTTATTATTAAGCATAGTCATAATATTAACGCCTCCAATGCTAAACGAGCCCTCTGTAAAAAGTCAGCTTTTTCCTCTTTTGAACCTAATTTTTCCAAAGGTTGCCCAAATGTTGCTGAACAAATAACAGGAACAACAAGTGCCGAGCCTTTTGGCAAAACCTTGTTTAAATTTTCCAGATAAACGGGAATAAGCTCAACATCAGGATACTTCTTCGCTAAATAATATAGACCACCTTTAAACTTATTAATTTGTTCCCCACTCCCTCGCGTTCCTTCCGGGAACAAAATTAAAGATTCCCCTCGTTTTAATACATCCTCCATTGGTGTCAGGGTATTTCCCTTTAAACAATCCTCTCCTTTACGATCAATAAGCACAGCCCGAAAAACTTTATTGATAAAATATCTGCGCAGATAAGTTTTACTCCAATAATCACGCGCAGCAACTGGATGCACCCGAGAGCGTAATACCCGAGGAAACCCAGCCCAGATAACTAAGCCATCCAGATGACTGCTATGATTGGCATAATAAATTCGGGAAGCTACCGATGGCTTACACCCAATCCAACGAATTCTCACTCCTGTTAACAAACGGCAAAGCCCAGACAGAAACGAACCCATACCTTTACTTACCAGTGTCACTTCTTGGGGTTTATTCATTACAAGCATCCTTCTCTTGTAATTCATTCAATATGACTCTGGTTCGCCGAACACATGTCCAGAGACAACCCAATGTGATAACGACTAATACCGCCAATAAAAGATACTGGCTCCATAACTGAGGTAAAAAAGCGGCAACAATTGAACTAACGGTAATTAATGCCATCCGATGCTGTTTCGCCATCGGCCCTAGGAAACGCTGAGGCAAACCACAAGTCCCACCTAACAAGCGAATATAAGCGGTCAAAACAGCTAATAATGCAGCAATACAGCCAAGAGAAATCGCAAATGGAAAAAGTGTTAAACCATACCCCACCCCAATCAGAATAAAAGAATCAGCAATACGATCAGGAAGATCATTAAAAACAGTACCGGCAGCCGTCTTCAATCCCCCTTCAACAGCAACCATGCCATCCAATAAATTACACATTAGTCGGCCTTGAATAAGCAAGGCACCAATAATCAATAAAACTGAAGTCAACCAAAAAGACTCGACTAAAAAACACACGGCAAAACACACGCCAGCGAATACAGCAAAAACAACGCTGGCAACAGATATACCATTTGGTGTCGCCCCTTTATATTGCAACCATTTAGCCATTTTACTGGCCCACACTGCATTGCGTGTTTTGATCGGACGCCGATCTTTTACCTCGTTACCAGACATACCTTTTCCCTTTTTGAGCACAAATGAACAATCAAATCTACTTAAGTTAAATGAAATAAGATAAACAGGATTGGTTAGAATAACAACAATAAAAAAACCTGCCGGTGGGAGGAGGGAAAAAGATAGGAATAGCGTTCGTTTTTTACAACGCAACACTATGTAATAAAAGGACTTATTTAGAGAAATATTCAACTTTTTGGGTTCAGTCCAATTGAGGCTTATCAATTCAGAGCATCATAAAAAATCTTAATCAAAATTAACTATCACTACTACAAGTACATTAATCTCCCGATCTTACAGCTACCTTTAAATTACATTAAATACAAAATTACCCCTTACTCTACATTACCCTACAGGCTAATATTTACTGTGGAATGGGAGATTAACCATGATAGAAGTTTTTTTCCATCCATCCGCAAACTCTGAATTAGATGGATTATCAGAAGAACTACAAGGTAAGTTTTATGCGTTAATAGATACATTATCTGATAAACCACATGATTTACGAAAACCACACTGCAAGCCACTTGAAACACGAAACAAAATTTTCGAATTAAGAACAAATGACGGAGACAACATAGAACGGGCTACATGGTGCTACGGGGAAGAAAAAAACACTATTTACATGCTTAGTTTCTTTATCAAAAAGTCACAAAAAACAGATATAAGAGACAAAACAGGCTTTAGACCTACATATTCAATTGCAAGAGGAAATGAGATCATAGAGAGAACAGGCAGGGTTAACAAGTGCACAGGTAGCGGAAAGAATGGGAGTTAAACCTCCAACAATTTCAAGACTTGAACAAAACACAGATAGGGCAAGCACTGAGAGAATTTTAAAATACGCTAGCGTTTGCGGAATAAAGGAAATCAAACTTACTATTGCATCGTAAAAAGCCGCCTCCACATAGGTAATGCTGCTCGGTTAAGGTTTTTTATAACTCAGTTTACTGTCATGCACCCAGTTATCTGGCTGGAATATTTTTGAGATTCACCTCAACGTTTTTTACTTAAAAAAGTCCGGTTATTCTTCTGGAGGTGTGCAATATTCTGAGAATTTTTATATTTTCTATATCCTCATCGTAACGGTAGAGCATGATGAAAGGAAAATGAGGGACAACGAGTTTTCTATAACGCTCATCTGGGCTGTTACGAGCCTTTATGCCTGCGTATGGGTTAACTTTCAGAAGTTCAGCCATTTCCGAAAATTTTGTATCAACGTTATCAGCCAATAACAGCCCAGCCTGTTCAAAGAAGTAGAGATAAATTTGCTCCCGGTCAGTTTGGGCGGTTTCTTCCCATGAAATACGTATCACTTTATCCCCTGCTCAGCTTATTACGCAGTAGAGCCATCCGATGATGACTTTCAGAAGCATCGATAAAATGAGCCAAGCCATTTTCACATCGGTCAATTGCTTTCTTAATTTCCTCTTCTAACCAGTGAGCATGGGTATTTTTTTGATACTCACGTTCTTCATTCGCCAACTCTTCAGCTTTTTGTCTCATTAACTTTGTTAAGTCCGTCTGATGGCGTTTGGCAGTTTGCATGGCTAAGCGCTTGGTTTCTTCATCAATACGAAAATGAATCGTCTCCATTCCCCCTCCTTCGTTCACTATTGCCTCAAAGTATGTTGTCATTTGTGTTGCCACATTAGCACAATAACCTATAACAACAATGTTGTTTTCAAAGAAAACAATCAGATTATTAACAAAGTGCTGGTTTTTTATCCGGCATTTTGCCAATAATTTCACTCCCTGGAAGGGGGTCGGGCTAACATATGGTCAATTACTGTCAGAGCTAACTGGCGCATCACATTCGAATTTAAAAATGGTGATGCTTACATTTTAAACCTGGAGGATTATCACTAATGAGACAGGCTATTGTTTCTCATCCGGGCGTTATGGTATCCAACATGCTGGAGGATTTAGGGGTTGGCGTTCGCCAGTTTGCTAAAAACATCGGCG